>CALMAP010000168.1 GCA_937859825.1 uncultured Terriglobus sp.
GCAGTGCTTCCGGATACAGCAGCGGGATCAGAACCATAATGGCCAGGATGGCCACGTTGAAGCCAAAGGTCACGATCATCCAGTATTTGGATTTCGACTTCAGCTTGCCGGAGGATTCCACCAACGAGTCTTCAAACATATTGCAACCCCGATTCTGCGATGAGGTAAAGCTGAACGGTAGACACCGCGCTTACGCGGTTTGTTCCCAGAAATTTCCGAAGAACAAAATTGCGAAGTGAGGGTCCGGAGCCCTCCTGTGTGCCCTGCGGCGCACACGCCGGTTCCGAGGAGCAAATAGTATCCGGTAGCGCTGAAGATTGGCAACTGCATGCCGATACGCTTTGGTCACACGTGCGCCGTTACTTAAGCAACGGACAAGTCTGCCCTTCTAACTTAGGAGGTTGACTCATCCCGCAATGCTCTTCGCAAAGCGCCCCCTGCGCGGGCGAGTGCCTGCTCCGCATGCGTGCGGTCCAGACCGCGCGCATGCATCACGATGGCCGTCTTGACGCTGCCACCGCTCTGTAAGAGGTCTGCAGCTTTGGCGGAACCTACGCCCGTGGCGGCGGATACGATACGCTCCGCGCGGTCCACCAGCTTTTCATTGGTGGGCGCCACGTTGGTCATCAGGTTGCCGTAGACGTGGCCAAGCTTCACCATCAGCCCCGTGGAAAGCATGTTCAGCACCAGCTTGGTCGCGGTGCCTGCCTTCATACGGGTGGACCCGGTAATAACTTCAGGTCCGGTTGCGGGCGTGATCGCGATCTCCGCGGCCTGCGCGACCAGCGAACCTGGGACACAGGATAGGCCAATCGTAAGACAACCGAGCGAGCGGGCAAGCTCCATCGCGCCGAGTACGTAAGGGGTCCGTCCGCTGGCAGCAATGCCTACCAGCACGTCAAGCCCTGGCGACTGGTTGAAGCCGTTGGCGATCAGGTCGCGCGCGCCTTGATCGCGCGAGTCTTCCGCGCCCTCGGCGGAGACGCGTAACGCGCCGTCACCACCGGCGATGATGCCCTGCACCAGATCACGAGGAACGGAGTAGGTCGGCGGACACTCCGATGCGTCCAGCACGCCGAGCCGCCCGCTGGTGCCCGCGCCAATGTAGTAGAGGCGGCCACCCTTCGCGATGCGTTCGTGAATTGCGTCGAGTGCCCGGGCAATTTGCGGCATCTGCTCCGCAACGCGCGCGGGTACCGTGCTGTCTTCTTCGTTGATCACCCGAAGCATTGCTTCGGTCGGCAGAGCATCGATCTCCGTGCTGCGCGGATTGCGTGTCTCCGTTAGCAGTGCAGCCATATTCTCTTCGACAGCCATGGTTCTACTATGCCGCATGGTGGATGGTGCCTGTCTTACAACTGTCATTTCGACCGGAAGCCGCTATACTTCTGCCCACCATGGCGACACGGGCGGCAGAGCCACGGAAAGCCGTGGGAAGGAAAGTACCGGCAACGAAGCCAAAAGCGTTGGGTGCGATGGCATCCGGCACGTTCGACGTGCGTGTCGACCAGAAGATCGCCGATGCCTCAGCCGTGCTACAGCCTGTGCTGAACCACATTCGCGGCGTGGTGCATGACACCGTGCCGGGCGTGAGCGAGACCATCAAGTGGGGCATGTCCTTTTTCGAGCTTGACGGCAAGAGCCTCGCCCACATGGGCGCGTTCAAGAACCACTGCTCTTTTGGCTTTTGGTCGAAGTCGATGGGACCGTATCTTGCAGGGCACGGTATTGCTCCGGAAGAGGGCGCGGGCTCATTCGGCAAGATCATCCGGGTGGACGACCTGCCACCCTACAAGCAGCTGTGCGGCATGGTTCGCTACGCCGCGAAGCAAGTCGCGGACGGCACCTGGGAGAGTCCCTTCTCCGAACGCAAGGGGCCACGGCCCGAACCGGTCATGCCGGACGATTTCGCCTCCGCATTGAACGACTCGCCCCCGGCGAAGGAAAACTTCACGAGACTCTCGCCGAGTTGCCGCCGCGAGTACCTGGAGTGGGTCACCTCCGCGAAACGTCCCGAAACCCGGTCGAAGCGCATCCTGGAAGCCATTGGCCTTGTCGCGCAGGGCAAGCAGCGCAACTGGCAGTATATGAAGTAGCGAGGGGCCAGACAGACCTGCCGCAGCCCACGGCGTTACGCCAACTTGGAAGGAATAAACCGATGGGCGCTTTCACGAAAGATGCGATCACTTCAAGGCTCCATACAGGCGCGTTTGCTGGGCTGATCGTCTTTGCTGGTGCCCACGGTGCCTTGTGCGCACAGCCTGCGACCGGGGCCACACCAATGGTTAAGGTGACTACGTTGAAATTGAACCGCTCCGGCGAGAACGCGATGCAGATCGAGCGCGGTATGGCCGTGACCCAGGTGGTGAACGCGACGGCCCGTCAGATCCTAGAGGCCGCCTACGGTGTGGACGCCGCCCGCATCTCCGGCGGCCCGGCATGGACATCCAACGTCCACTACGACGTGACCTATGCAGGCGGGGAGTTATCAAGCGCAGGTACGAGCGCGGCGTTGCGGCAGATACTCACCGAGCGCTTTCACCTCGTACTGGAGCAGCAGAGCAGGCATGTGCCTGTGTACGCCCTGATCGTGGCGAAGTCCGGCAGGAAGTTTCAGGAGTCGGCTCTGCAGGAGACACCCGAGACCGGCGAGCCGCGAACCATCAGCGAAGTCAAAGTAGAAGACGAGAGCGGCACGGTTCACATGACGGGCAGTGTCCGCGCGCTTGCCGAAGCGTTGCGTTTCGACGTGGACAGGCCGATCGTCGACCGCACAGGCCTTGCAGGAACGTACGCAATCGCCTTCCACTGGACTGTACCAGGCACGGTCTCAAATCATTCCACCAGGCTGCTCTCGGAAGAGCTGCGGCAGCAGCTTGGCCTGGAACTGGTGCCACAAGAGGCATCGCCGCCGTCACTCACGATTCAGAAGATCGAACCACCCGCAGAAATGTAGTTGCATCGCGGGTGCGCTTGCCATCGTGCCGGTACCATGTTGCTGCAGACTGAAGTTGCCGCACCTGTGCAAGACCCGGAGACCACCCACACGTGACATCATCGCGCCGCACCGTTTCTCTTCTTGCTCTCACCGCCGCAGCTCTTTTCCCCAGGGCTTCTTTCCTGGATGCGCAAGGGCAGGTGCCGCCTTCTCCAACGGCTGCGCTGATGCCTCTTCCCGCGTCGCTGGAGACGCGCTCGGGTTCCCTGGCCATTACCGCGCAGGTGACGGTGGCGCTTGCCGGGAGCCGTTCGCCGCGCCTGCAGGCCGCCGTGCTGAGAACGCTGAAGCGCCTGGAGGACAAGACGGGCCAGCCGCTGCCAAGGCAGTTATCTGATGCGACGCAGGGCACGCTGACCGTTGCGGTTAAATCCGACGGCGAACCGGTGCAAGGCATCGACGAGGACGAGTCCTACACTCTGCAGGCCGACACCACGAGTGTTCGGATCGAAGCGAACACCACCGCGGGCGCGCTGCACGGGCTGGAGACGCTGGTGCAACTGGTGCAGCCTGCCAACGCGAGCTACGTGCTGCCCGCAGTCAGCATCCAGGACGCGCCGCGCTTCCGCTGGCGCGGTCTCATGATCGACTGCGTCCGGCACTTTGAACCGATGGAGGTATTGAAACGAAACATCGACGCGATGGCGGCGGTGAAGCTCAACGTCTTCCATTGGCACCTGATCGACGACCAGGGCTTCCGCATCGAGAGCAAGGTCTATCCGGACCTGACCGGCAAGGGTTCCGACGGCCTGTTCTACACGCAGGAAGACGCTCGTGAACTGGTGCGCTATGCCCACGAACGCGGCATCCGCGTGGTGCCGGAGTTTGAGATGCCCGGGCACTCCGTTGCATGGCTTGTTGCGTATCCGGAGCTGGCGAGCGGCAACCGGCCTGCCGGCATCCGTCGCGAGTTCGGCATCTCCGACGTGGCGCTCGACCCCACGCGCGACGAGACCTACGACTTCATCGGCAAGTTTCTGGGTGAGATGGTCACCCTCTTCCCGGACCAGTACCTGCACATTGGCGGCGACGAGACACCCGCGCCCGACTGGAAAAGTGTCCCGCGCATCGTGGAATTCAAGCGGAAGAACAACCTGAAGGACAACGATGCCTTGCAGGCCTACTTCAATCAGCGCGTGTTGGGCATCCTTACCAGGCTGAACCGCCGCATGGTGGGCTGGGACGAGATCTTCAACCCTGCCCTGCCGAAGAACGTGGTGATTCAATCGTGGCGCGGGGAGGCTTCCCTCGCAAAGGCTGCACAGCAGGGCTACCAGGGTGTGCTCTCCGCACCGTATTACCTTGATGGCATGAAGCCGGCGGGTGTGGTCTACCTGTCCGACCCCATTCCGGCAGACACGAAGCTGACTCTGGAGCAGCAGAAGCTGGTGCTGGGTGGCGAAGTTTGCATGTGGGCCGAGCAACTGAACGAACGCACCATCGACTCACGCATATGGCCGCGTACCGCCGCAATCGCGGAACGTTTCTGGTCACCGCAGAACGTGCGCGATGTGGACGCAATGTACGAACGCCTGCTGTCAGTCTCCCTTGAGCTTGAGACCGTCGGCCTGCGCCACCTGTCCAGCCAGGACGCGGGGCTGCGCTCCCTTGCCGGTTCGCAGAACATCGCCGCACTGCGCGACTTTTCCCTTGCCTTTGAGCCGGTCAGCTTTGGTGAACGCTACCAGCAGCAGCACACCTCGCAGCTCACGGCGCTCACCGGTTTTGTGGATGCGGTGCGCCCTGATCCGCCCATACGGCATGAGATCGAACTTGCAGCAAAGGTGCTCGCCGCGGATGGTGCTGGACAGTCCGGGAAGACTGCCACCGCACGCCGCGCGCTGCAGGAGTTCTTTGCGAAGACCGGCGCATCTGTTCCCGCGGTCCAGCAGCAGATGATCGACTCGCCACGGCTGCAACCGATGCGCGAACGCGCGGGCCAGCTTGCCGTGCTGGCACAGGACGGGCAAGACGCGCTGCGCTACCTCGCTGCCCCGGGTTCCGCACCGGCGGACTGGAAGAAGAAGGTTCTGGCGGATGTCGATGCGGCAAAGAAGCCATCTGCGATTGTGCGGTTTACCTTTTCGGATGCGCTGGTGCTGATGGTGAATGCGGTGAAGTAAGACCCATGATTTGTCGTCTTTGGCTCACCTTAGCGTTGTCCTCCTGTAGTGCGGCGAAGAGATCTGATTTCCACCCAGATCCCTCGACAAATCTCCTCTGTCGGGTTCTTCGATTCGATCAGCATGCGGGTTCTTGGTCACAGGTATCCCCGCTGCGGGATCACAAACACTGCACGGGATGCACTTAGGAAACGGCAAAGGGCACGGCGAGGCCGTGCCCTTTTACGAAGCCAGAAGGAACAGGCCCTTACTGGTTGAAGTTTGGCTCGTCGCCCTCTTCCACGCCATAGCGGCGCAGCAGGTTCGGCAGGTTCTGGCTGAAGGCGGAGCGCGGCATGACCGTGTGGCACCCTGCCTCAACGGCCTTCTGCTTCAGATCACCCTGCAGGTGCGAGAGGAAGCCGAGGATCGACGTACCCTTTTTTAGCTTGTTCTTCAGCTTGGGGATCAAGGTGAGCGGCTTGGCCGCGACGTTGTTCAGATCGAACACGATCAGCGACGGGTGCTCGTGGTCGTGCAACTCGGCGAGATGGGCGACAACGTCCTTGTCCGGCTTCATGAAAGCCACTTTCACGCCCTGTTGGCGCGCCACTTCCTGGATCTTGGCCGTAAAGAACAGGTCTTCAATGAAGAAGTAGATGTGGGTCGGGGCGTCCTCGGGAATGGCGACCGCACGCTTGTTGTGCATCAGTTCGGGCGGCAGCCTGTCTTCGTTGAACTGGTTGCGATGGCCGTTGTTCTGGCGGCGGCCGTTGTTGCCGTGCAGCTCAATGGTGGAGGCAGGTGCGTCGGCGTAGTTGCCGTTCGCCTCGCGATAGCTGTGGTCCATGGGACCGACGAAGGCACGTGGACCGCGGCTGCCGCCACCCTGCTTGCGGCCGGTATTGCGGCGCATGCCCTGGCTGGTGCTGCCATGCAGGCTGTTGCCTGGTTCAGGACGGGGCTGCCCGCCACCCTCACCCGCGCGGCGAAACTTCTTCTTCTTGTTGCGGCGGCCCTGGCCCTGACCCTGGCCCTGTCCGTTCTGGCTCTGTCCGCCAAAGCTGTTGTTGTGCTGGCGCGGCTCACGCGGTTGCGGGGGGGCAGCCTGCACCTGCGGAGCTTCAGCACCCTCTGCTTCAGGAGAAGCGCCTTCGATTGCGCCTGCATTTACACCTTCTGCCCCTGCTGCGCCGGCCGGACGAGCCTTGCGCTTGCGCCGGCGGCGCCTGTTCTTGTTGACACCGGTTCCGGGAGAACTCTCGCCTTCCGCAATGTTCGGGGGGGGGGGGGGCGGGACCATGGCTGCGGTTCCCTCGGAAAAATTCTGCTCTTCGCTCATGCTTCTTCTTTCTTACGCTCGACGATGCTGGAGACATATCCGCTCGCGACCTGCCGCATTTGCGCAGGTGCAGAGGTCGGGGCCGCTC
This sequence comes from uncultured Terriglobus sp., assembly GCA_937859825.1. Taxonomy (GTDB): domain Bacteria; phylum Acidobacteriota; class Terriglobia; order Terriglobales; family Acidobacteriaceae; genus Terriglobus. The sequence continues at coordinate 6,531 of CALMAP010000168.1, forward strand.
GCCGGGATGTGGTGCCAGAGGTGGTGCGAATCTTCACGTGGTGCGTTTTCCTGGTTCCTCAAACACTGCGCTGCTGCCAGCCCTTGCGGGAGGCGCTGCCTCATGAAGATCCGTGTCCTTGCGCGAGATAGTGTCTTTGTGGGCCAGTTGCGTTCCGTATACATCTGTCGGCGCGTGGTCCCAGGGTTCGGTCCGGATGTCCCGGTTTCCGTGGTTTGCTACGGTGGCATGCGGCCAGATTGGCCCGCTCTGCACAAGCTCCTCAAACTCTTTTGCTGGTCATTCTGTAGGCCGGGTAGGCCACAGCTTTGAGGCTCCTCCGCGAGCGATCACCCGGTCATAATCCGGGCAGGTGCTGCAGCGGGGCACATCTCGAAGCTGCTTCATAGTATGCCACCCCACTCGGATTGCGCAAGTGGTTCGTTCACGGCAGAAGCGTCCCATTTCGAGTCGACTTTGTCCAACCACAAGGTCTACGAACCACACATTAACGAAGATGCCGCCCTGCAGGGCGGCATCTCAACGGCCAGTCACGGCCTCCCTGAAGGTTCTGCTGTTCAGTCTCGTGGCTTCAGGCCTGGTGGTCCGGGCTCTTTCTCGCGTCGCTGAATCCTGTCCTGCTGTTTCCTGCCATGCATTGGTTCCGCTTTTGCCAGCAGCACCTATCCGCACGCACTTCCCATCTGTGCCTAAAGCACTCATGGTGCCAAACTTAAAATCTTCCAAACACGGGGATTTTAGCTGGATGGGTCTGCCGCCTTCCAAAATCTGCTAGTTCCGCTGCCGCGAGGCTATGGCTTTTCATAGAAGCACGCGTTCTGGCGTTACCTCATGGCTGTATGCGTGGGCGACTTTGCGCGATACTGAAGATGCGATGTTGATACAGCCCGCAGACCTGCTGCAGGAGCCCTTGCTCCTCGATGAGACGATCCCACCTAGCTCCATCGACTATGCGCTGGACGTGCGGCAAACCGACGCACTCCGGGTAAGAGGCAGCGCCGAAATCCTGGAAGAACACCGTGGACCGAAGGACATCGTGCAAGACATTCGCGTCCGCGCCCATTTTGAAGGTGGCTTTGAACTGTTGTGTGCACGCTGCGTTGATCCGATTGCGCAGAGAGTAAAAGGTGAGTTCGACCTGATCTTTCGGCCCTCCGGCGTGGACGCAGAACAGGGAGAACGCTCCATCTCGGAAGCTGAGACGGAAATCGGGTATTATGAAGAAAGCGGACTTTCGCTGGAGGACGTCGTGCGCGAGCAGGTATTGCTCTCGCTGCCCGACCGCTCACTCTGCCGCGAAGACTGCAAAGGACTCTGCCCGCACTGTGGCGGAAATCGAAATGAGAACAACTGCGGCTGCGAGGAAAAGCAGGTTGACCCGCGCTGGAGTGCTCTCAAGGGATTTTCGACAGGAATCGGTTCCGGTGCCGAGTCCGGCGCGAAGTAAGGTCCAGCAGAATTTCGAGTTGAAGCAGCAGCTTCCGCCAGCGCATATGTTTTGCGGTGGGGTTGCTGCGTTGAAAGGGTACTCCGATGCCGAATCCAAAGCGCCGTCACTCCAAGCAGCGCACTGCAAAGCGCCGCTCGCATGATTTTCTGACCATGCCGAACTCCAACGTGTGTCCCAACTGCAATGAGCGCAAGCTGCCCCATCACGCCTGCCCCAAGTGCGGTGAGTATAAGGGACGCTCCGTTACCGCAGCCCGCGCTGAAGCCTAAGCCGTCCGTTACACCGTCACGGCCTTTGGCCAGAACATAGCAGAGCGGAGCCGTACCCAATTCATGCTGATCGACATCGTTCTCGATGCGATGGGTTCTGACAAAGCGCCTGACCCTGAGGTCCGGGGTGCGATTGCGGCGTGCCGGCAGTTTCCTGTTCGTGTTCACCTGGTTGGGCCGGAAGACCGCCTACAGCCTGCGTTGGACGCTGCGCTGGCAGGTGAGTCGCTACCCATTCAGATAGTCCACGCCAGCGAGTGGATCAGCATGGACGACAAGGCCGCATCGGCTGTCCGCAGCAAAAAGGACAGCAGCATGCGCGTCGGCCTCAAGCTGGTGCGCGAGGGCCGCGCCCGCGGCTTTGTAACCGCCGGCAACACCGGGGCCGCGATGGCCACGGCAAAGATGGTGCTGGGCACGCTTGAGGGTGTCGACCGTCCCGCGCTGGCGACGGTTTTGCCCACCTCCAGCGGTGTTCCATGTACGCTTCTCGACGTTGGGGCCAATGTCGATTCCGATAGCAACAACCTGGTGCAGTTCGCGCTGATGGGACAGATCTACGCCCGCAATGTGCTCGGCATCGCCAAGCCGCGCGTGGGTCTGCTCTCCATCGGAGAAGAAGACAGCAAAGGCAACGCCGTAACGCGGGAGACGCTGCCCCTTCTACGTGCACTGAACGGGGACCACCTTTACCATTTTCTCGGCAATGTGGAAGGCCGCGACCTGTTTAACGGCAGCGCGGATGTGGTGGTGTGCGACGGCTTTGTGGGGAATGTCGCGCTCAAGACCAGCGAGGGTATCGGTAAGCTGGTGAGCGAGTCGTTGAAGCAGACGCTGCGCGCCACCATTACTTCCCAAGTGGGCGCTCTGTTGAGCCGCAAGGCCTTCAAAAATTTCAAGCGCCGCCGCGACTACTCCGAGTACGGCGGAGCGCCGCTACTC
>CALMAP010000169.1 GCA_937859825.1 uncultured Terriglobus sp.
CGGAGAGCCCGGTGGGGGCCGGGCGGGGCGGAGTGCGGCCGGCAGCAACCGGGCGGGCGGCTGTCGCTACCTTTCCGATGCTATACTCCGTCTACTTCTCAGCCGTCCGCCTGAGAGGCAAACGCCTCGGGAGAGCCGGGCCAACCCGCACTATGAAGGACTTTTGGATGCCCTCACGCGCGCGCCACACCGCCGTATCATTAGTTGCTTTTGCCCTGACCTGCGCCCTCGGTGGCGCAGTTGTGAACAGCCGGGTCAATGCACAGACTGCAACCGACGAGAGCTCCATCCGCGACAGCCTGCACCAGTTCACCGACGTGTACTCCATCGTGGAGCAGAACTATGCCGATCGCCTGAACACCGAGACGGTGGATAAAGTGATTTACGATGGCGCGATTCCAAGCATGCTGCACGTCCTGGATCCGCACTCGAATTTTTACGATCCCAAGGCATACGCGCAGATGCGCGAAGACCAGCGCGGACACTATTACGGCGTAGGCATGCATATCCAGTCGCAGCCTGATAAGGCAGGCGTGGTGCATGTGATGGTGATCGACACCTTTGAGAACTCACCCGCGCACAAGGCGGGCATTCGTCCAGGAGACGTTCTTGTCTCCATCGATGGCAAGGTGACGGACGGCATGGATTCTGCCGCGGTGGCAAACGTATTGAAGGGACCCAAGGGCACCCACGCCAGTGTTGCGGTCAAGCGTGAGGGCCATGACGCGCCGATCACATTCGATGTAGTGCGTGACGATATCCCGCGCCCATCCGTCGATCTGGCGTACATGATCAAGCCAGGTATCGGCTACATCCATGTGACGCAGTTCATGGAAACGACCTCGCACGAGGTGGGCGACGCGCTTGCGAAGTTCGGCCCGGACACCAAGGGCCTGCTGATCGACCTGCGCGGCACCCCCGGTGGCCTGCTGAACGAGGCAGTCGCCATGAGTGACAAGTTCCTGAAGCGTGGCGACGTGGTTGTTTCCCAGAAGGGGCGGGCTTTTCCTGACCAGATTTATCGCGCCAATCATGGCGAAACAGGCGAAAATCACTTTCCGATTGTGGTGCTTGTTAACCGCAACACTGCGTCCGCCGCTGAGATCGTGAGCGGAGCGCTGCAGGACCACGACCGCGCCCTGATCGTTGGCGAAACTACCTTCGGTAAGGGCTTGGTGCAGACCGTCTTCCAGATTGCGGACAATACCGGCCTTGCACTTACGACCTATCACTACTACACGCCGAGCGGCCGCCTGATTCAGCGCGACTACAACGGTGTTTCGCTGTACGACTACTACTACGTCCGCAACGACGCGAAGCCGGCGGACAAGACCAACACCGAAGTGAAGCTGACCGATAGCGGACGTACCGTGTACGGCGGCGGAGGCATTACCCCGGACGAGAAGATCGAGCAGCCACGCAGCAATCCATTTGAGATCAACCTGCTGCAGCACACCGCATTCTTTAAC
>CALMAP010000170.1:0-2343 GCA_937859825.1 uncultured Terriglobus sp.
AGATGAAGCATTTTTTGCGCAAGCAGGGGAACACCACTTTGCCTCTCTGGCGCGGCGTTGGCAGCAGAATTATCGTGAACTGCTCCGGGAATTTGAAGCAATTGGCGGCAATATCGTTCGTGAGTTCCGCCAGTTCGAGCAGGACGGCCTAATCGATCTGCTTACCTGTTCTGCGACGCACGGTTACAACCCGCTGCTCGGTACAGACGAGAGTGTTCGTGCACAGACACGTCTTGCTGTCGCCACGCATCGACGGCACTTTGGTTCTCTGCCGAAAGGCATGTGGCTGCCGGAGTGTGGTTACAGACCTGCAGGCTATTGGCAACCGCCAGTGGCAGGAGAAGGTGATCCAGCGCGGTACTCCAGCTTCTACCGGATAGGGGTTGAGCAGGCCCTTGCGGAAAGCGCGGTGAAATTCTTCTTCGTAGATGCTCACCTTGTGTCAGGGCGTATGGGCACCGCTGCACCGTACTCGTTCGCAGGACATAGCGGTCCCGCGAGCGAGTACGGTGCGGGAGACGACCGGGCCGCTTACCATGCGCATCGTCTCGGTGACTCCACCGGCAATGCGGCGCTGGTAATTTTCCCTAGAGATCCTCGGACGGGTCTGCAGGTATGGAGCGGCGAGCATGGATACCCGGCTGACGGCGCCTACCTGGATTTTCACAAGAAGCGCTGGCCGGGCGGGCATCGCTACTGGAAGGTGACGGGGGCCGGTGCCGATCTTGCAGATAAGCTTGCTTACGACTTACATCATGCCGCGGAACGTGTGCGCGAACATGCGCGCCATTTCGTCTCCGTTGTGCGAGCCACGCTGGAATCGACGGAAGACACAGGGGTACCGCCGCTGCTTACCGCGCCTTTCGATGCGGAGCTATTCGGCCATTGGTGGTTCGAAGGCGCGGCGTTTCTGGAGCACGTTGCTCGCGAACTTGCCTCGCCCGATGCTCCGGTCAGTTCCGTCACATGTGTGGACTATCTGCACCGGTTTCCGCCTTCTGACAGCGTAAAAATGCCTGAAGGTTCATGGGGCGCAGGTGGCGACAACCGCGTATGGCTGAATGCAGACACGGAGTGGACGTATCGGAGTATTTACACCGCGGAGCATCAGTTGCGCGATGTGTGCACCGCTGGTAATTGGAGAGATGGAGGCACGGGTGAGCGCCTGGTCAAGCAGATATGCCGGGAGCTGCTGCTGCTTGAGTCGAGTGACTGGCAGTTTCTGATCACCACGGGTGCCGCGCGCGACTACGCTGAAAGAAGGTTCCACGAACATGATGAGAGCTTCAAGCGGCTGCTCAGCATGTGGAGGTGTTACGAAGCGGACAAGCACCTGACGGAAGAACAGGCGGCTTACCTCACCATTGCAGAGTCGATGGATGGCCTGTTCCCGGATGTAAACCCGGAGTTCTGGGTACGTGGTGCCCACGCTTAAACAGACTCATGGCGTAAATCTGTAACACTTCAGACAATGTAACTCTCGCGGCAGGCCCACTAGAATCGAACTGTGCCGATCGCGATCGTCAGCCAGCAGGTCCGCCGAAGTTCGACGGAATCCCGGTGGGCGATCAGGTGCATCACGCAATGGCATCTTCTTAGTCTGGATGCGCCTTCTGTTGCCGTCGCATGGCTGCTCCTGCTGAACAGCGGAGTTCCACAACGCTCACTTGCTGTTGAAGGTGTCGCGCTTGCGCTTGCGGTTTGGATGATCTACGTCTTGGACCGCCTGCTCGATGTGAGAGCGGGAACAGGACGCCTTCAGCAGCGCCACTATTTCCATTTAACGCACCGCCGATCTCTCTTGCATGCATTTTTCGTTCTGCTGCCCGTACTTGTGTTCTCGGTGGCAGCTCTGCCTGCATCCACGCGCATCGTGTGGGTTTCACTCGGGATGCCGCTTGCGGTGTACGCCGCGTGTGTTCACTTCTTCCGAAGGAGTATTCCTAAGGAGTTCCTTGTGGCAGTGTTCTTCGCTGTTATTGTGACGACACCTTCCCTTGTGGAATACTCAGGTCTCGATGCCGTGGTGAAGGCCGTTCTGCTCTTCGCACTCTGTTGGTGGAATTGTCTGCTCATTGCAAAATGGGAGGCTCGGTCAGGTGATCGCCCGGGCCCGCTGCTGATGCGGGCTGTTCCGTCTCTGCTCACCGTAACGGCGTCCCTTTGCCTTCTGCTTCCAGCAGCGCGACCCGCCGGAGTTGCAGGCATTCTTTCGGTGGTGCTGCTTTTCACGCTGGATCGCATCAGCCACAGGTTCGCTCCGGTTCTTTTGCGCTCGCTTGGGGACGCAGCCTTGCTGACGCCGCTGCTTGTGTTTCCATTTCTGCACCGGTCGTGGTGAGA
>CALMAP010000170.1:2353-11965 GCA_937859825.1 uncultured Terriglobus sp.
CGCACGTGCAGCCCTCGTCTTCAGGATTCGATAAACTGGCGCGGCCCTATCGCTGGCTTGAGTACCTCACGTTTGGCCCCATGCTGATGCGAACACGCCGGGAGTTCCTGCCACACATGCTGAATGCAAAAACCGCTCTGGTTCTGGGCGACGGTGACGGGCGTTTCTGCGCCTCTCTTCTTTACGCGAACCCTGTCGTACGTATTCATGCGGTAGACAGCAGTCCCGCCATGCTAAAGGCATTGCGCTCGAAAGCTGTACGTATTCATGCAGAACACCGCTTAACCACTTACCTGCAGAATGTTCTCGATACGCTGCCACAAGGTCCGTTCGACCTGGTGTGTACCCATTTTCTTTTGGACTGCCTCAGCGTGGATGAGATCACATTGCTCGTAAACGCCATAAGTGAACGATGCAGAAAGGGCAGTTGGGTAATCTCAGAGTTCGCCATTCCTGAAGGCATCGCGAAATTGCCTGCAACTCTGCTGATCCATTTGCTCTACCTCGCGTTTGTTCTACTCACCGGGTTGCACGTAAGGCAGCTTCCGCCATACGCGGCTGTTCTGCAGCGGGCGGGCTTTTCATGCGTGCACTCTCGCAGCAGGCTCTTCGGCATACTGCGGTCGGAACTCTGGAACATGCCTGGTGCGAAGAATGCAAATGGTTCCGATTAAACTGAGAGAGTCATGTACTTCTACGTAATGCGGCATGCCTCGGCGGGAACACGGCGCGCCAATCCCGTGCTTGACGTGCGACGTCCTTTGGACAAGCAGGGCAAGCGCGACTGTCTGCTGCTGGGGAACACCCTGTCTTCGATGAATGTCGCTTTCGACCTGATCGTGTCGAGCCCGCTGAAGCGAAGTCTGCAAACAGCATCGCTGGTCGGTACAGAAACTGGTTACGAGCAGAAAATCCTGCTCTCAGACGCGCTCTCGCCCAGTGCCACGTACCCGCAGTTCCAGAAGTTATTGGCGGAGTGCACCGGCTATGAGTCGGTGCTGGTCGTGGGTCATAGCCCGAATCTGGTGCAGTTTCTTGGACTGCTGGTACAGCCTGGCAAATCGGATGAAGACTGTACCAAACGGCCTGCATCCATCCGGTTGCGTAAAGGCGCAATTGCGCGCATCGGTCTCGAGCGGGGTGCGGCCACGCTGCAATGGATGCTGGACCCAAGAGTGGTCAGAACGCTTTACAACACTTCGACGGCCAAGTCACGGCGAAAGACTTCGCGGAAGTAGGCGCGCTCTTTGCGCAGCGACCAGCGCTCCAGCTCGGCAGAACCCTTCGCGACCTGTAGCTCGAGCAGAACGCGCTTGGGGTACACGCGCACGTTGAAACTGATCTTCTCGGCGTAGTCCTGGTTCAAAGCGACGGCTAGCCGCAGCAGCACGATGGCGCGGGCTACCGGAGTATGTAGTTCCATCGTCAGATTGCGCATAGGCCGATCCATTGAGTCTGGACGGCTCTTCCCCAGGTAGCGGGCAATGGCTGCAATAATTGCGCGCTGCGACGGCGAGAAGCCGAACATCTCCGAATTTGCGATCAGATAATGCGTATGTCTGTTATGTCCCTGATGAGAGACAAACTTACCGACTGAATGCATCATGGCCGCGGCCGCAAGCCACTCCCGGAAATCAGCATCAAGTGCGTGCACGCGCTGCATGCCGTCAAACAGTCGCAACGCATCGTTGCGCAGAGGCTCGGCCCGCTTCAGGTCGACCTGGTAGCGTTTGCAGATGGCGAGCACACCATTCCATCGTTCTTCTTCCACGGCGCGATGCACAGAAGCGCGTGTGTCCGTGTCTGCCAGCATCTGCGCAAGAATGCCGTCGCGCAGCCCGAGTGGGGAGTAGCGGAAACCGCTGAGTTTCAGGCGTTCGAGGATCTCCGCATAGACGAACGCACCACCAATGATGATCTCGCTGCGTTTCGGTCCGATGCCGGGAACCAGCAGTCTCTGCTGGTTCGGCATGCTCACAAGCCGGTCTGCCAAGGACCGCACCATTGCCGTGGATGCGGTGAGCGGCTCCAGTTTGACCGCGCTGCGCAATTCACGGGCGGCAAAGGAGGCCTGCTTCTTTGGCTGTCCTTTGGTTTTCGATTTTGGTGCAGACGCTTTGCCGCTTGCGGCACCCACGCTGCTTGCTTCCGCCAGTGCAGCCGCGGAACCTGAGGTCGCAATCACCAGTGGAATTCTGCCCTGGTTCGCCATCTTGCGTTCCAGCTTGCGCAGTTCGCGATCGATATAGGTGAGCAGTTGCTGTTGCTCGTCTTTGCTTGGCGGGTCCGTACGAAGAAATTCCTGCTGAAGCCGCACAGAACCGAGCGGCAGTGAGACCATCTCCTGAATCCTGCCACCTTCTGAAAGCGTGATCTCACAGGAACCGCCGCCAAGATCGATGAGAAGGCACCGTCCCTGTGCGCCAGGTTCGTGCGTCGTCACACCCAGATGGATCAGGCGCCCTTCTTCCAGCCCTGAGATGACCTCAACGTTCCATCCAAGTGCGGACTTAACCCAACCGATGAAAGCGCCGGCATTGCGCGCATCACGCATTGCTGACGTGGCGACTACGCGCACGCGGTCCACAACCTGGGCCTGTACCGATTTCTGGAATCGCTTCAGCGCGCGAATGGTGACGGCCATGGCGTCGGGCGAGATCATGCCTGTCTCGAAGACGCTTTCGCCCAGCCTGACGACCTCACGATCCTCGTGCAGGATCTTGAGCTTATGTTGCTCTACTTCGGCGATAGCGATGCGGCAGGAGTTGGAGCCAATGTCGATTGCGGCGAACTTGGGCAAGTTCTTCTCCTGGCAGGTCAGTCAGCGATATCTGCACGATACATCAGAGCGATGGCCATGCTGCCCGGCGGTGTCTAAGATCGCGAATAAGGCATGCATCAACCGTGATTGACCAGAAGGAACTTGCCTCCATAGGAAGCGACGCGTGCCCCTCCGAAGCGCTTTAACCACTGCTCGGTGCGTTGCGCATTGTGGGTAATAAAGAACACCCTGCCTGTTCCACGCCAAGCCCGTAACATGGTCGGATTGTCCATAAAGCGATTGGGCGCATCAGCATAGAGCGATCCATACCAAAGATTGTTCACGCGGCCATTCAACATACTCACGGGCTGGTGCGTGTAGAAGTTCACACTGGAATTGTTCGAGTATTCGCCATCCAGAACGATGCGATCGCCAGGCTGCCAGCGTTGCTGAATCATATTGGCAATCGGCTGAGAACCGATGATCGGATAGAACACGTTTAATCCGAAGCGCACACTGGAGAGCACGGCACACATGCCGAGTGCCAGCACGGTATTCGCCCACAGGGCACGTCCCTTGCTCTTGAGCACCAGCGCGGCGGCTGTGGGCAGCAACAGGCTTGCCGCCATGCAAAGCAACGGCAGCCGGAAGAACCCGAAGGCACTGGCCGTGAAGTCGAACAAATGCCCGAAGGACAGAGCGTAATCTTCCGGATGCGTCGTTAACACCTGGGCCAGTTCTGTGCCAGGGGCTGGCCTTTTCGAGGCGATTGCAAACCCTGTGCATACCAGAGCGAGCAATGCGCTCACGCAGAACAGGACAAGGTAAACATTCCGGCTGCGGCTGCGTTCTGCGTCCTGTTTGGAGAGTGTCCAGCCCGCAAGCAGCGCGAGCGCCGGAACCGCAGGCAGCGTGTAGTACTCCTGTCGAGTGGAGAACGTAAAGAAGCCCACAATCAGCAGCACCCAAAGCACAAGCAACGTGGTGGGATTTCGCAGTTCCAATACCATGTTCATGCTCCCGGACCGCCACTGTCTCCACTTTTCAGCAACAGGGCGGAACAGGAATGCTCCCCAAGGGAGAATCCAGAGAAAGGTCAGGGAATAGAACAGCAGCAGCGGAACCTTATCGTAGTCCCTGGGAACACGTGTGTTCAGGTAGCGGTCGATCTGATCGTTCACGAAATAGAACCAGAGAAAACCCCGGGCTGATCCGCTTGCCCGATTCTGCAGTGCAATCAGCACGTGCCAGGGCAGCGCGGTCAAGAAGAACGCCGCTACACCCAGAAGAGGGCGCATCCGCGCAAGCAGGCGGAGCCGCCTGGTCAGCAGCAGAAAAGCGACCAGCATTCCCACGGGAAAGACAATGCCGATCAGCCCTTTTGTAAGCACAGCCGCCGTGCAAACCAAAGCGAAGGCAATTACCGGCCACTGTCTCGCTTTGCCAAGGAATTCGACATCGTCGATCAGCCGAAGGATCAGGTCGAATGCGATCGTCATCCACAGGCCGAGAATGATGTCCGGAATGAAGAAGCGGGTGTAGATGAACGGTCCAATAGCCGTTGCAATGGCAAAGCCCGCATAGAGTCCTGCACGTTCCCCAAAAAGCCTTCGACCGAGCATGTACAGATACAGCGTCAGCACCAGCATCGTCAGCGCGAGAATGCTTCGCACGGCCCAATCCCTCTGGCCGAAAATCTGCATGGCACCGGCGGCCAGCCAGTAAGGTAAGGGTGGCTTTTCAAGATAGCGGATGCCGTCCACGTACAGTGTCACGTAATCGTGACGTGTGATCATTTCGCGTGCCGCCTCTGCGTGCAGCGCATCCACGTCATCCAGCAGAGGTGGCGCGAACATCGACGCAAACTGCGTCAGCAGCCAAAGCAAAAGCAGAAAAGCCATCGACCGTACAGCGGCTCCCCGAGGTGTTGCGGCCCGCATCTTTTTGTACTCAGCCTCTTGTTCGATTTGTTCAGCAACAGCCACAAGCATATCCTCTGCGGGTCTTTATGACGTCATGTAAGAAGGATCGGTCAGGCGACGACAGGCAAGACGAACCCGTATATTCGACGAAGTGCTCTCTATGCCGCTTACAGCACACAGCGAGGTTCCTTCCGCTTCAAAACAGCAGCACAATACGTTGTGCTGGTGGTCACCGGTATGGCTGGTTTGCATCTGGCTCGTGTTGCACGTGGGCTGCCTGTTTACTCCCGGTTTACTTGACGACGTAGATTCGGTCTACATCGAAGTCGCACGGGAAATGACGGTGCGTCACGACTACGTGACGCCATACATCGACGGCATTCGCTTCTTTGATAAACCACCGCTCCTGTACTGGATGGCGGCGGCCAGCATGAAGATTCTAGGGCCGTATGATTGGGCTGCCCGGCTGCCGCTCTCGCTTTGCGTGCTTGGATTGTTTTTTGCGGTGTACGCGCTGGGAAGGCGCCTCTTCGGGGAGCGTGGCGGCTTCTATGCGGCACTGGTGATGGCCACAAGCCTGGGCCCGTATCTCTTTACCCGGTTCTACATTCCGGACATTCTGAACGCCCTGTGGATGACCCTCGGCATACACCTGTATCTCATCAGCCTGGACCGCATACGCCAACAGCAGAGCACGTGGGTGCCGGCGCTCGGTTTCAGCGTGGTGATGGCACTGAACCTGCTGACCAAGGGGCTCATCGGTGTCGTGTTTCCGATCGGCTTCGTTGTGATCTATGCGGTCGCGACCCGGCAGATTGCGGCATTCAGGCGCATGCATATCCTAACCAGCCTATTGGTATTCGCCGGAGTCGCGCTGCCCTGGCACGTGCTTGCGGCTATGCGCAATCCTGCAATTCCGCTACCCGCTGGGACAGGTCTGCCTGCAAGGGCAGGCTGGTTCTGGTTCTACATCGTCAATGAGCATTTCCTCCGTTTTCGCGGTCTACGCATCCCACACGATTACGGGCAACTGCCCATTCCGCTCTTCTGGACCATGTTCGTGCTCTGGCTGATGCCGTGGTCTACCTTTCTGCCTGCCGCGTTGACGCAGTATGCGCGTGTGTGGCGGGCGCGTCCGCTGGAAACCTTTAAGCGCAAGCAGGCTGCCTTCACGCTGGTTCTGTGGAGCGGCCTGGTGCTGGCCTTCTTTACTCTCTCGTCCAGGCAGGAGTACTACTCTCTACCCGCTCTGCCTGCATTGGCGCTCATGGCTGGCGGCGTGATGGTTGCCGCGCAGCATGGGGATGGTCGCGTGCGCAGGTCGATGCTGCGATGGTCCAAGTGGTGCCTGGTTCCGATAGCCCTTCTGCTCACGATGATGTGTGGTCTGCTCGGGCTTTTTTCTCCGTCCGCGCCCACCGGTGCAGACGTCTCCGAGGTGCTGACCAGCAACCCGGACCAGTACAATCTTGCGCTTGGCCACATGCACGACCTGACCATGCGCGCCATGGGGTACTTTCAGGGCCCACTGCTGGGTGTGGCTATCGCCATGATCGGCGTCGGTCCGGTGGCCTACCTGCTGCGTAGAAAAAATAAGGAACTTCATGCGAATCTGGTGCTGGCCGTCAGCATGATCGGTGTGCTGTTGTGTGTGCATTCGGGCCTGGTACGCTTCTACCCCATCATCGGGACCAAAGGACTTTCGCGGCAAGTCGCTTCTGTGCTGCAGCCGGAAGACCAGATATGGCTCGACGGAGAACTGACCAGTGGGTCTACGCTGCTGTTTTACACACGGCATCCGGTGGTGCTTGTCAACGGGCGGGTCAACGGGCCGTGGTTCGGTTCGTTCTGGCCGGACGCGCCCCCGATTTTTGCCGATGAGTCCGCGTTGCATTCGGCGTGGACTGGACCGCACCGGCTATTTCTGCTCACGTATGAGAAGCAGCGCGAGATGCAACTGGAAAAAATTGGGCCTACGCACCTCTTTGCCGCTTCCGGTGGCAAGCTGATTCTGACGAACCGTTAGCGAAGTGTGGTGCAAACAGCGACAAAGAGAAGATGTTCCATTAGCTTTCTTCCGCCAGTCTCCCATCCGGCATAATACGAAATCTGGTGTTGTGGTAGCGCGTGTCCGCCGGCAGATAACTGCAAAACCAGAGCAGGCTTCCGATTCCATCCCGAATCGGGTAAAGCAGCGTACCGCGCAGAATGTTCTGCGCGCCCAGCGCGTTGAGTATAAAGAAGCTTTGCAGCATCCGGTTCAGCATGGAAGCTCCAAGAAAGATCGCGGCGATGCTCCAGTGACCGAGATTTGCCTCAACGGCAAATCCCAGTAAAGCAAAAGGAGTGGAGTAAGTCAGTCCTGAGCCCAGATGGCCGAGCGGCCTGGATCGCCGTGTGCTTTGCACCCATCGCAACTGGTTGCGAAAGGAATGCCAGTTGTTGTCTGCGGTGACGATCAGTTCAACCACATGAGTTGAAAGGCACACGCCGAACCCACGCGCCGCCAGACGATTCCCCAAGACGAAATCTTCAGCCCAGTACCTACCGAGATCTTCGCAGCCACCCGCTTCGTTGAATGCACGCTTGCGCAGCACCATGGTCACGCCAAGAGCGAAGTCGGTGCCGCTAAGCATGTCCGCGACCAGGGCACCAGAACTCATCTCAACGCTTTTGCCCAGCGCGTCCAGTTCCAGGAACAGGTCTCCGCCTTCAGCAGTACCCACGTAAAGACAAGACGCAAGCTCGGCACTCGGCTCGTCCAGTTCGGCGACACAGCGCGCGAGGTAGTCGGGTTGCACTCGCGCATCGGCATCACTGGTCACGAGCAGGTCATGCCGCGCGGCCTGTGACATCACCGAGAGGGAGTACATCTTTGGATTTGGGAACTTCGGTTCGCCGCAGGTAAGAATGCGTACCTGCCGTTCGGGATGCTCTTCCGCAAATTTGCGTGCGACCTGCAGACCGGCATCATCCTCATGACGGGCGCAGAACAGCAGTTCATATCCTCCGGCATAGCTCTGCCGAAAGAATCCTCGCAGGTTTTCCTCAAGGCCCGGCTCCGCCCCATGCAGCGGCTTCAGCACACTGATGGGTGGTAGCTCACTCAATCTTGGCTTCGCTTCCGCACGCAGCCTTCTCTTTCGAAAACGCACCGCCGCAACCATAACCATTCCGGAATAAATTGAAGACGTTACCAGACCGGTGCCGGCGATCCAAAGCAAGACGCGTGAGATGGAAACGCTCACCGCTTTCTAGGTGTCGCTTTCCCGGTCAGCACGGCCCCACCAGCCTCTGCGCGCGGAGTACGTGTGTGCGGTTCCTCACGGGAAACCAGCGTCGCACGTTGCATGGGAACGAGGCCTGCTTCCTGGCGGCTGGCCTGCTGCATACGGCTCAACATTTCTGTGCGCACGTAATCCACAAAGCCCTGCATTTCCTGGTTCATCTGTTCCATGCGTTCTCGCATTTGAAGGATGATCGCGATTCCCGCAATGTTTACGCCCAGGTCGCGGGCGAGGTTCAGTATAAATTCCAGTCGCTCGAGGTCGCCTTCGGTGTACAAGCGCGTGTTCCCGTCAGACCTTGATGGCCGCAGCAGCCCCTCACGCTCATACAGGCGGAGTGTTTGAGGATGGATCTCATACATCTCGGCGACGGCCGAGATCATGTAGGCGCCGCTTTTCTTTCGCCGTGTGGTTGACATGACCGCCTTCTCTATCTTACGCATGGGTGCCGCGAATAGTCAGCACAACGAAGCCCATAGCGGAACGCGTCCAAGTAGCATGATCGGAAAGCTGCTTCGCTTAGGTCTTCGTGTGACATCGGGCTACGTTCAGCATGAACTGCGCAGGCACAGAACCGAAAGCGTGGTGCTGCTTGGCCTGACTGGTGCGGCCATCACGGCGATCTGTCAATACCGTAAGCGAGTCCGTGACCAGGCCGTGCGCGGCAAAGTGGTTGTGATCACCGGGGGCAGCCGTGGACTGGGCCTTCAGATTGCAAAAGAATTTGGCAGGCGCGGCGCACACCTGGTACTTGCTTCAAGAAACAGGGAAGAATTGCAGGCAGCGCTCGGCATTCTGGAACGGGAAGGCGCCATCGCAAATGGGTCCACGGCTTTGCCTATTGTGTGCGACGTTACCGATCCCGATCAATGCAGAAACCTGTACCGGCGCGCAGTGGACCGCTATGGTCGGGTAGACGTGCTGGTGAATAATGCCGGGATCATCGATGTCGCTCCGTTCCTCGATCAGCCGCTGCAAGCGTTTGAAGAATCGATGCAGACGAACTTTTTCGGCGCACTGCACGCGATCCAGGCTGTGCTGCCCCACATGGTGGAACGAGGAAGCGGCAGGATCGTCAACATCGCCTCAATCGGTGGCAAAATTGCAGTGCCGCATCTCCTGCCCTATGTTGCAAGCAAGTATGCGCTGGTCGGTCTTTCAGAAGGACTGCGAGCTGAGATGAGCGGCACAGGTGTGAGTGTCACGACAGTCTGCCCTGGACTGATGCGGACCGGTTCTCACGGCAAAGCCCGTTTTGGGGGTGATGCAAATGCCGAGTATCGCTGGTTCGCTCTTGGAGCCACTCTCCCTGGAGTTTCTGCTTCGGCCCGTTCCGCTGCCCGTCAGATCTTCAATGCCTCGGTTGATGGACGCGCCGAAATCATCATTACGCCGCAGGCGTGGCTTGCCGCGCGCATCGTCGGCATCGCACCTGGCTTTGCTGCGGACTTGGCGGGGCTTCTTTGCCGATTCCTGCTACCCGGGCCCAATGGGAACACCCACGCGGTACCTGGCTCAATGCTCAAGCAGCCTGGTTTCATTCCGCTCAAGCTGTGGAGCGGTACATTGCAAGCGCGAAATAATGAGTAATTTTCTGGGTCAGTTGTCGCCTGCAGGAGTATCTTCGGCAGGCTCCGTATCG
>CALMAP010000171.1:0-792 GCA_937859825.1 uncultured Terriglobus sp.
CGAAGCCGAACCATGTCGTCATACCAGTCCCGGCCAGATGATAGGTCCCGCTCAGGTCCTGAGGCGTAGTTCCTGCAACACGCATCACCGCGAGTACAGCCTCTGCAAGATCTCCTGCGCTGCTGGGCGAACCGAATTGATCGTCCACAATGTTGAGGGTTTCTCGTTCTCCCGCAAGTCGCAGGATTGTCTTGACGAAGTTGTGGCCACGCGCGCTGTATACCCAGCTTGTCCGCAGGTTGACATAGCTGCAACCGGAGGTCGCGAGGTACTGCTCGGCTTTCAACTTCGAAGCTCCATAAACATTCAGCGGATCGGTTGGATCGCTTTCCGCGAATGGCGTGTCCCCCGCTCCGTTGAAGACGTAATCCGTGGAAAAGGTAATCAGCACCGCGCCGATGCTGCGCGCTTCTTCCGCAAGAATGCGCGTGGCCTCGGCGTTCACCTGAAAGCACATCGCCTGCTCCGATTCGGCCTTGTCGACCGCCGTATAGGCCGCGGGATGAAGAATCCACCCTGGCTTCGACTTACGCACCGCTTCACGAATGCTCGCGGAGTCGGCCAGGTCAAGTTCAGCCCGGCGGGGTGCGGTTACGTTGGCGACGGCGGGCAAAAGGTCCAGCAGATAGCTGCCTACCTGTCCGCTGGAGCCTGTAAGAAGAACATCTGGCATCGGCACGTATTCAGCTTACCTTCGTTTCGGCAGGTGTTCTGTTCCCTGCCAGAAGCCACGATGACTCGACAAGGTGCGGTTCACACCCGTTGGCAGATAACGCCAGAGTCTTCCCAATC
>CALMAP010000171.1:802-1596 GCA_937859825.1 uncultured Terriglobus sp.
GCAGCTTTGCAGCGGTGCGCACCAGCGATGCAGGAATCAGGTGTTTCTCAGACTGGAGAGAACGCAATTCGGACCTGACGAACTTTAGACCTTCCCCTCCGGCCTTGCCGAAGGTCTCCAGCATCCACGCTTCCCGGTCGTGGTGCACACCGATGTCGAAGTAGCGATGGAACTCCTCAGCGATGGTGAAGCCGTGCGAGTGGACCACGGTCGCGTCTGCCTGGTAGACGATCTTCCAGCCTGCCATCAACATATTCGCGGCGACGTAAGAGTCCTCGCCAAAAATTACGTTCTCAGGAAAACCGCCGACCTGTTCCAGCGCGCATCGGCGGTAGATCGCAAAGCTGTTGGAGAGAAACGCCGCGCGAATGCCGAGCGTCTCCTTGCTTGCAAGTGTGCGGACGGAACTCGCCTCTGGATAATTGAACAGGCGTGCGTGCCGCTCGATCGCACCTGCCACTGGGCGCGGCAGTTGACGTCCATACGCTGCCCCTACCTCGGCGTCGTCCAGCGCATCGATCAGGCGCTGTATCGAGTGCGGTGAATCCGGCACGGCATCCTGAGTCATGTACAGCAGCATCTTCGCATCTGGCGCGTATTGGAGCGCCAAGTGGCGGGTGCGGCCGTGACCGAACTCCTCTTGGCTGATGCTGAACGCCTGATAGCCGCTGGCTGCGGCGAGATCGCGCGTACCGTCTGTCGACGAGGAATCGATCACCAACACTTGTGCAGGCGCTATGCCCTGCGCGGCGAGAGACCGCTCGAGATCGGGCCAGTGGCGCGCCGCGTTGTAG
>CALMAP010000171.1:1606-10031 GCA_937859825.1 uncultured Terriglobus sp.
GAATAACGATCGCCAGCGACTCAGCGGCGGTGGTACCAGGTGCAGGACACATACGAACTTCCGAACCCATCTTACCTGCGCCGTTCCACTCAGTCCTTGTCCGGCACCAGTCCGATCGCCCTCTGCATGGGCGCAATCTCAGGGCTGGACATGAATGCCTTCCACACCAGGCCGGTGCGTCCGTTCTCGATCATGACCACTTGCGGCGCTTGGTTCAGCCCCATATTCGTGCTGCTGTACCAGTTCTGCTGCTCGTTGAATCCATCGCGAAAGCCATAGATGCTCCAAAGATTTTTCCCCAGATCGCGATACCAGTGTTTGATCGCCAGCAGCGATGCTTCTGGCGTGTAGGCATACGAACTGACCGCGCCCGTGGGAGCGATGGTTCCATCGTCTTCCGTGAAGGGCTTGTACTCGTGGTAGCTATCGTTTGGGCCGTCGATTGCCGTAAGTCCCCAACTGTTTGCGCCGTAGCCTTTGAAGTGCAGAGGGTTTGCAACGGCGTACGCCTGGCTCATACGCGCTTCATTGCGATTGTTGCGATAGTAGTTGGTGTATTTGTCACGCATGCCGCGCGGGTCATAACCCATGTAGCTGTACTGTGTGAAGAACAGCGGACCCGGCGTGCCGGGCAGGTAACCCTGCTCCAGCGGAATCTCGAAATACGTCTGCTTAATACCGTATTGACCTTTGGCGTCTTTACCCTCACGCGCGTAGCCGGTGCTGTAAAGCGAAGCAGGCACAGCATGCGTAGGCGATGCAACGGCCAATAGATACGTGATCATCACCTCGTTCCAACCCTCAAGCCGGTGCGCGATGTGGAACGGGTAATTTGGCTAGCTTTGCATGTACCGCGCATCCTTCAGCGGCGGGGCGCGTAACCAACCCCTGTCCCCGCCACGCCACTGCCGGTTGATCACGTCGCGCAATTGTGTCTCCTGCGTATTGTCCTTGTTGAAGTACTGCCGCGCGGCCAGCAGACCCTGCATCATGAACGATGTCTCGACAAGGTCGGCACCATCGTCGTAGATGCCGAAGAGCGAGACGGTCTTGCCAGTCCGGCCGTCAAGAAAATGCGCCCACGCACCGTGGTATTTGTCTGCCTTATCGAGAAAATTGGCGATGCGCAGCATGCGCTCCGCTCCTTGCTCGCGCGTAATGAAGCCGCGGTCTACCGCGACCACCAGCGCCATCACACCGAAGCCGCTTGCTCCCATCGCCACAAGATGGTCTGGCCCGGGCTGTGACTCCAGCGCCATGCCGCTGTTCGGCTCTGCACCGTCCCAGTAGTAATGGAAGCTGGCACGTTGCACCATCGTCAGCAGTTCATCGTCGGTCATGGCGTGCGTTGTTGCGGATGCCGGTGACGTACGCTTCGATTCGACCATCTGCCCGTTACGCGCGGAGACCTGATAACTCACCTTGGCATCCGGCAAGCCGACCCAGTCCGTAAAGCGATGCACGCCGTAACGCTGCACGCCTACCTGCTTGTACGCGCCGCCACGTTCTGAGCGATAGACGACGTACTCCGTCGCGCCTGGATCGTCCTGCGCCTGCCATTCGAGATCGACGTGACGTTCGTATCCTGTCGCCTGCAGTGCTGTGGGAGCAGCAGGCACCGACTGCACCGACATCGCACCGTCCATGCGAATCTCATCCACGTAGAGTGTGTGCGGCTTACCATCCCCGTCGTTCTGGCTGAACAGCACGGCGTTCAGCCGTGCCGGTTGAAATGGCCGCAGGGATTCACTATGCAGTTTCGTCAGGTCGACAGAGATACGCGTCCACTTGCGCGCAGGCACGTCGCCGGTGAACTCGCTGAGCGGTGCTGCCGTGGTATGGCCACCCTGTTCATCGGTGAGCGCAATTCGCGGCAGGTCTGCGCTTTTCATTGTGTGCGGCGCAAAGACCCAGAAGGAGAGCGTGTCGCCCTGCCAATTCAGTTCCGCATTACGCCAGCGGACCGCGTCGATGCTCACGTCCCAACCGCCGTTCTTCGCAGAGGTCCATGAAAGCTCGAGTGCGTTGGGGCCGCTCTTGAACTCGGCTGTTTCGAGTGGAAGGCGATTGTTGACCAGCCGTACTGTGCTTGGGGCGGAGATATTGCCGCGGCTATAGGAGTAGTAGTCCGATGCTGGGCTGCCCGCGAAGAAGGTGTGCTGCGCGAAGCGATCGAAGGCTTGCGCATGGACCTGAGCTTCGCTGCAAAAAACAATGGCTGCAATTCCGGCGAGAATAATTCTTGCCGGAATTGACTGCTCTCTTGAAGAGTCATCCCGAGCGGAGGGAAGTACCTGCTTTTCCAGCGAAGCCGTACGGAATTTCAAAGCAAACTCCCTCATCTCTATTTGCTCACCTGAACGACAAACAACCCATATGCCGGAACCGTAACATGCAGCCGGCCATTGTCCAGCGTCATCGTTTCCGGCGCAGCCAGCTTACCGGCCTGTTTTAGTTGCGCAATCTGGTCGCGGGTCAGGCTGCCCGGAGGCCGCCCCATCCTATCGAACTCGGCGAGCGCGTTGCCGTGCGTCGGGTCCACGCGCCACACCTGCACATGCGCGTCCTTCGCCACATGCTCCAGCTTCACCTCGAAGGTCTTGTCGGGCCCCGCAGGTCCCTTGGGCATCGTGTAGGTCGCACCCTCGCCGCCCGGAGACGCGTAGTTCCACAGGGCCAGCGTGAGCGTGCCGCTGTCGTCTTTCGTAGCCAGGGCTGACTCGGATTTCAGAGCGATGCGCTCGGTCCCCAGTTTATGCAGGATGCTGAATGCGTTAAACGATGCCTTGGGAATATTGTCCGCCGCCATCAGTCCAAACCCGCCATAGAATGGCGTGCGCACCACACCCTGCTCCTCGAACACATCGCTGAACGACCAGTAGGACATGCTCTGGATGATGCCGTCGCACTGTCGGATGGTGTTCGCCATCCACGGGCCCATGTAGGGTGAGTCGGTCACATTCGGTTCGTTGGCATAGCTTGCGTTGTACTCCGAAAAGATGAGAGGCAGCTTCGGCATAGGCGATGCGACGATCTGGTCGTGCACCATCTTGACGGCGCGATACACCATCAGGTTGCGCGGCACGTTCTCCTTCGTACCCAGAACATTGTCGGCCGTGTCATTGCCATACACATGAGTCGAGACAAAGTCGACAGGCACGTTCGCATCATGCACATGCTTGATAAAGTCTGGTACCCAAGCAGCCTGCGCCGTGGCGGGCCCACCGATCTTCAGCCGAGGCGAAGCCGATTTAATGGCGCGCGCTGTATGGTCGTACAGCTCCCAATAGGTGCTCTGTTTCGGCGACCCACCCCAGAAGTCAAGGTTCGGCTCGTTCCATACTTCGAAATTCCACTTACTTACTTCTTCCAGGCCGTACCTGTCTACCAGGTGCTGTGCGAACGCGGTAATCATCGCGTCCCACCTGGCATAGTCCTGCGGCGGCGAGACGATGGGTCTGTACCAGAACGGCTGCGTTATGTTCGGATCGGCTGCCAGCTTGCGTGGCATGAAGCTAAGCTCCACGAAAGGACGCACACCACGATCCAGCAGGCCGTCATAAATCTGATCGACATAGCTGAAGTTATAGGCGGAGGCATCGTTCGCCTTCTGTGCCTCCAGCCCGGGATTCTTGGTCATCCGGTCAGGATCATACAGGCCCACCTCGTCATGAAAGATCCCATGAAAGCGGACGGAATCGAAATTCGTAACGTCCTTCACTGCCTTTAGGTCGTTGCGGTAACTCTCACGCAAAGCAAGCGCAGCGCGGCCAGACCCAAACGTCTGCTCCCAAAAGTGCGGAAATGGCGTGGCCGGAGCATTGGCATCCACCGTGATGCGCTCCTGCGCGTGAAGTGCGGTGCCGATGCAGCAAAGCGCAGTCAGCGAAAACGAACGAAGATGAGACTGCAAGGAATTCATAAGTGCCTCAAAGGCTTACATGTGTTTCTAAGTCGAGGTAGTGTGTTGCAAAAAGAAGGAGAGTGCAACCATGCGCACTCTCCTTTTCGTTTGGAGCGACACGAGTTAGAAGCTGACGCGTGCCTGAATCTGCACCTGCCGACCAGCCAGACCAGCAGTCGATACGCCAAACGTACTACTATCGATAGTGCTATTGATGTTGGGGCTCAAATTGGTGTTATTCAATACGTTGAAGGCGTCCACCTTGAATTCAAGTCCTGTACGTTCCCCCAAGTACTTGTTCGGGATACCGAATGCCTTGGTCACGGTTGCATCCAGTGCCTGGTAGCGGGGACCGGTAAAGCTGTTGCGACCGATTCCCGGGACCGGGAAGAAGGTCGGACGGTTCGGGAAGGTGGTCGTTCCAGCCGTGATCTGCGCCTGCGAATAGGAATTGAAGTAGGCACGTCCGCCGCGGGAGAAATTCGGGGCATAGCCGGTGCTCATGTAGCCCTTATTGCTGCGATCGTTGCCCGCGCCGCCGAGATAAGCCGTTGGCCGAAGCGTGTTGTAGCCGCTGCCGATGTAAAAGGCGTCGGTGTTGTAGTTGACGGTTGGCGTCCATGGGAAGCCGGAGTGCAGATTGTAGATGCCGCTGAGATTAAATCCATTCAGCGCGACCTTCGCGAAGCGGTTTGCGCCGTAATAGAACTTCGGTGAATACACGCCGTAGACCTTGAAGGCATTCGCGACGTTAAAGTCCGACCTGGCGCGAAGGAAGTACGGGTTGTAACTGTACGGGTCCATCGTGTATGGACCGGAGTTATCGTCCATGCTGCGGGAGTAGGTATAGCTTGCATCCAGGCTGAAGTTATGGGCCATATTGTGCTTCAGGTCCACAATCAAAGCGTTGTAGTTTGAGTTACCGCTGTCACCGAAGTTCTCAATATAGTTTGTCTGCGTGTTGAAGGCGTAACCGAGATAGGCACCGCGCGTGTAGAGGTTCTCGTGGTACACGAGGTGGTGTGCCGAGCTACCCTGATAAGTCGCCGTGGCTACAAGCTGGTGGCCCAGATCACCCTGCATCTCAAGCGAATAGTGGTGCACCTGCTGCGTCTTGGTGTGGTAGGGCACAGTGGTCAGGCGGAAGCCGGACGTGGTGGGCAGGCCGTTCGCACCGTAGTTGGTAATGAGGTTTGTGTTGGCAGCGAACCCGAAGATCGACGACAGATCGCCGGGCAGGTTGTACTGCACACGAGGGTCCGCTGCCAGGGGTGTACCCGCGAAGTTCGGCGTGACCGCGTCGTTCGGGCTGTTGGACTGGTTTGCCGTGAGTGCGATTTCAAACTGGTTGTAGTTCAGACCGTACCCACCGCGAATCACCATCTTCTTGTTGAAGAAGTCAGGATTATAAGCAAAGCCGAGCTGCGGGCCCAGGTTCGCCTTTTGCGGTACCCACGAGTTGCCACCACGTACAAGTTGCAGACCGGTGAAGGTGGATGCACCCTGCCCGAGCACCACGTGCGACAGGTTGTTCTGCTTCGAATAGAGCGAATCGAAGTAGTTATAACGGACCCCCAGATTAAGGGTAAGATTCGGCGTCGCCTTCCAATCGTCCTGCACAAACGCGCCGGTGATCCACTCGCGCATGTCGTAACGGTTGCTAAAGGGTGTGCCGTTGAAGCGATTAAACTGGCCCGACTCGTTGTACGGAGCGTCGTTTAGGAACGTCCAGAGGTTCGAGAACGAGAACGACGGACGTGCCGCGTAGAGCGGGTCCTGCAGGTAATGCAACTGGGTCGCATCGCCGCCGAACTTGATGGTGTGCGTCCGGATGATCTTGGTGGCAACGTCCTTGTAGCCGTAGGTCCACTGGTTCAGGTGGCTTGGCCCCGGTGTACCGAACTGCTGAAAATTGCTGCCGCCGGGGGCAATGATGCCGGTGGCAGTTAGGCCAAAAGGCACCTGAGGGTTGTCGGTCAGTTCATTCCAGCGCCAGCCTGCAGCGTTGGCGCGAGCTTCATTCAAGAAGGTAGGTGAAAATGTGTGGTTGTAGATCACCGACATTGCTTCGTTGATCTGGTTATGGTGATACGTGTTATAACCGCGCGCCGCGGTGTTAATGGAGTTTTGCGACTGCGGTACCCAGTAAATTGCAAAGGCGAGGTGGTCCTTCTGCGACACATCGCCATCAAGGCGGCCGTTGTACTGCACCTGCGTGGTGCTGAACGGAGTGGCTGTCTGGTAGGCAATCAAATCAGGAACGCCGTCCAGACCGCCACCCACGCCAGGCTGAGTGTTCGACACATAGGACGGATCCAGCGTGCCACGCGCCGCGCGCAGCGGCGATCCGATGTCGATGCCACCTGCGACCGTGCGGCATCCCACACCCTCCGTGAGTCCTGCCGCCTGGCAGGTGGAAGTCGTCTGGGTTGCGCCGATCACCGTGTGTCCCGTTGCTGTGAGATAGCGGCTGGCCAGGGACCCGGATGGCGCGAGTGCATCATACTGTGTGGTTTCGTACCAACCGTTCGCTGTTGAAGTTGAGTTATTGCGGATAGTTTCGTAAGCAAAGAACGCGAAGACCTTGTCTTTCAAGATCGGGCCACCAATGCTGCCGCCGATGTCGTTGTAGCGGGCAGTGTCACGCACCAGGCCGTGTGCCGCAGCGCGGTTTACATTGTTGTTCGCAACACCGGTACCGAGCGTGAACGGGCCCAATGAGCCGGGACCGTTGTAGCGATTGTAGGCATTCAGGCCTGGACGGGCGACGCGGAAGAAGGCACTGCCGTGGAACTGGTTGGTACCACTCTTCGTGGTCACCTGCAGATTCGCACCGCTGAAGCGGCCGAACTCGGCGTCGTAGCCGTTGCTAGTGATCTTGATGTTGTCTACGGAGTCGGCATTCGGCGTAATGATGCTGGTGCCACCCCATACCGCAGAAGTGGTGCTGATGCCATCAATGTTGACGCTGTTGGTTTCATACTGGCCGCCGTTGGCAAGTGCCTGGGGGCCGTTCTCCGTGGCGAAGATGCCCTGGGTCGAGCCTGAGCCGCCGGGACCCTGCTGGCCCGGCAGGTTGTTCGTGCCGCCATTCGCGGAACGCTGGCCATCGCCAAAGGAACCGGGTGCAAGCTGGGCGAGCTGGAAGATGTCATGGCCCGCGGTAGGCAGGTGCTGGATCTCGTTCGACGAGATGGTGCCGGAAATCGACGCAGTCGCGGTCTCAAGCGGCGAGACGGCATTCGCGCTGACCTCGACCACGGTATTGGTCGCGCTCACGTCAAGCTGAACATTGATGTTGTTGGCCTGCTCAGGCGTGATGGTCAGATTGTTGATCGTCTTTGTGGAGAAGCCGTTCATCGCAGCGGTCAGGGTGAAGTTGTCCGGCGGCAGCGCGTTGAAGTTATAGGCGCCCGCGCTGTTGGTGGTGGACTGCAGGAGCTTACCGGTCTGGTTATCTTTCAGCGTAACGGCGGCGCCAGGAACGATGGCACCCGATGCGTCCGTTACGGTTCCCGTGATGGATGCGCGGAACTGCGCGTGGACCGCTGGCGCGAAAGCGAGAACGGCAGCCGAAGCCAGCATCAGTGTGCGGCTGGGTGACAAGGATCCCCTGAGTGCAAAGGTTTGATGTGGGCGGAACATGTACAGCCTCCAAGGTCGGGCAAAGGTTTGACTAGAAACAGACAAGGGCTGGCAAACGTTTGACCTGAACCTCCGTGACTATCGCTCCTTGTACATTCCGTTGTCAAGCGAGCCTGAACCATTCTGGTTTAATACAGGTGTTCCCCAGATAATGACCGTTCCAGAAAATCCAGAGGAAACGATTGCAAAGCCCGCGGCGGCGACCGCATCGCTGCGTACGCTCTCGGCGCATCTTGGCTTGTCGATGGCGGCGATCTCGCGCGTGTTGAACGGCTCTCCCGCTGCCCGCTCGATTCCCCAGGTCACGCAGGAACGCATCCTGGCGGCGGCGCGTGAGCTGAATTACCGGCCCAACCTGTTGGCGCGTTCCCTGCGGCGGGGCCGCTCAACGAGTGTGGGTGTGCTGATTCCTGAGATCTCCGAGGGGTATTCCACCTCGGTGCTTGCCGGCATCGAGGAGACGCTCTCCGCCGCCGGATACATCCTGGTGATGATCACGCATCACCATCGGGCTGAGGTGTTGTTACGCTCTGAGCGTATCTTCGCCGAGCGCTCAGTGGACGCGGTAATCGCCGTGGACACGGCATTGCCAATCTTCGATCCTATTCCCACAGTAACCGTGTCCTGCCCGGACCCTCACCCATACGTGACCAACATCGTGCTGAACCACGACCGCGCGGCAGAGATGGCACTGCAGCACCTGTATGCGCAGGGGCACCGCCGCGTGGCGATCATCAAAGGCCAACCGTTCAGCTCTGAGACTGAGGTACGCTGGAACGCCATTGACCGGGTGGCCCGGGAGCTTGGCCTGCCGCTTACACCCGAGCTTGTGGTGCAGATGGAAGAAGACCTGCCAACGAGCGAGCCGGGGTATCA
>CALMAP010000172.1:0-7748 GCA_937859825.1 uncultured Terriglobus sp.
ACCCTGGTTTGTGCGCTACCTTTCGCGTGATGCGATGACCGGCGTTGCAGAGTGCGCGGCGATCTACCTGGCTGCACTGGTGCTGAGTTACGGGCTCGAGTTCGTGCAGACCTACCTTATGCAGTGGACCGGCCAGCGCGTGATGTTCGACATGCGCTCGCAGATCTTTCGCCACCTGCAGCGCATGGACGTGAGCTTCTACGACAAGAATCCCGTGGGCCGCCTGGTCACCCGCGTGACCAGCGATGTGGACGCGCTGAATGAAATGTTCACCTCCGGCGTGCTCGCCATCTTTGAAGACATTTTCGTGCTCATCTTCATCGTGGCCATCATGCTGCGCATGAGCTGGGCGCTCGGGCTGCTTACCCTGGCGGTGCTACCGCTGATCATGTACATCACGCGGCTCTTCCGCATTGCGGTGCGCAAGAGCTACCGGCTCATCCGGACGGCCATCGCGAAGATCAATGCCTATACGCAGGAACATGTCAGTGGCATGTCCGTGGTGCAGTTGTTCAACGGCGAAGACCGAGCCTACCGCAACTTCGAGAAAATCAACGCCGAACACCGCGACGCCTACGTGGACCAGGTGCAGGCCTACTCGCTCTACTACCCGGCGGTCGAGTTCCTTTCAACCTTTGCCATTGCCATGGTCATCTGGAAGGGTGGCCTGAGCGTGCTGCACGGCGCACCGTTTCTGGGTAGCACCGTCACATTAGGCGTGCTGCTCGCGTTCATTCAGTACGCACAGCGTTTCTTCCGGCCCATTCAGGACCTGAGCGAGAAGTACAACATTCTGCAGGCGGCAATGGCCGCATCGGAACGGGTCTTCTCGCTGATCGATACCGAACCGGCGATTGTTTCTCCCGAGGTGGCTGCGCCCGCCCCCGCAGTTGGCAATGGTTCCGTGGAGTTTCGCGATGTGTGGTTCACCTACCAGACGCTTACCCCGGAGCAGGCCCTTGTGGTCGCCACCGCGACGCCGGAGCATTTGGCCGCCATGCCGGACGTGGAATGGATCCTGCGTGGCGTCTCCTTTTGCGTGGCGACGGATCAGACGGCCGCCATCGTCGGCCACACCGGAGCAGGTAAGACCACCATTACGGCGCTGATGATGCGCTTTTATGACATCCAGCACGGCAGCATTCTGGTGGATGGCGTGGACGTGCGCGAGCAGCCGCTGGACCACCTTCGCCGGCGCTTCGGTGTGGTTCTTCAGGACGCCTTTCTTTTCACCGGGACTATCCGCAGCAACATCCGGCTCGGCACCGCTTCCATTACGGATGCGCAGGTTGAGCACGCCGCCGATGAGGTGAACGTGGGAGACTTTGTCCGCATGCTGCCGAATGGCTTCGACTCCGAGGTGCATGAGCGTGGTGCCACGCTCTCAACGGGGCAGAAACAGCTCATCAGCTTTGCGCGCGCGCTGGCGCACAGGCCGGCGATCCTGATCCTGGATGAGGCGACCTCATCCGTAGATACCGAGACGGAGCTTCGTGTCCGGGCCGCGCTGGCGCGCATGATCACGGGCCGCACCTCGGTGGTGATTGCGCACCGGCTCTCCACGATTCAGCGCGCCAACCTTATTCTTGTCATGCACAAGGGCCAGCTTCGCGAGTCCGGAACGCACAACGAGCTGCTTGCCCGGCGCGGCCTCTACTGGAAGCTGTACCAGCTTCAGTACAAGGACCAGGAAGGTGTTGCACTGCCGCCGCCCTCACCCAGCATCGAGCTGCAACCGCAAGTTTCCTAAGCTCTGCGGCACGCAACGCTAAACTGAACCCATGCGCGCCGACCCGCTCGTCTTTCTTTCCGCAGGCGAGGCCTCAGGAGACCACTATGGCGCGGAGTTGATTGCACCCTTGCGCGCGAAACTCCCACAGGCCCGCTACACCGGTCTGGGTGGAACAGCGATGCAGGCTGCGGGCCAGCAACGCGTCGTCCGCGCAGAAGACGTTGCAGTCATGGGCATTACCGAAATCCTCCGTCACGTCCCGCGTATCCTGCGCAGCTACTTCACACTGGTCCGGTCCATCCGTCGCAATCGGCCGGACGTGGCCGTTCTGATCGACTTTCCCGACGTGAATTTTCGTCTTGCAAAACACCTGAAGCGCATGGGCGTGCCTGTGATCTGGTTTGTCAGCCCGCAGCTCTGGGCATGGAAGCGAGGCCGCCTGCGCTGGGTACAGCACAGGGTCGCGAAGATGCTGACGGTCTTTCCGTTTGAAGAGCCGTTCTACCGTGCGCGCGGTGTCGATGCGGAGTTCGTCGGCCACCCACTCGTAGAGGCTGCTCTTCCCTCAGTTTCGCGCGAAGACTACGCCCGCTGGTACAACCTTGATCCCGTCAAGACCTGGGTCGCGCTCCTGCCGGGTAGTCGCCTCCCCGAACTTCGTGCAAACCTGCCCGCAATGCTCGCAGCCGCAAACCAGCTTGGCGGCGAGATGGAATACCTGGTGCCACTGGCACCCACGCTGCAGCCGGTCGACCTCGACACACTTGGCCTGCCACCGGGCACTGTCCGGCTCGTGCGTGACGCGCGCGCAGCCCTGCTGCACAGTCGCGCCGCCGTGGTTGCGAGCGGGACGGCCACGGTGCAGGCAGCCGTAATTGGCACACCGTTCGTTGTCGTCTACCGTGTCTCGAAGGCAACATTTCGTGCCGCGAAGCGCCTGGTCCGCTATCCCGCCGAGATCACCGCGCAAAAAGACGAGTACGGCAACCTGCCCGTCGCTATGCCAAACCTGATCGCCGGCAGGCGCGTTGTGCCGGAACTGCTGCAGGAGCAGTTCACACCGGAGAACGTCGTCGCGGCACTGGAACTGCTGTTGCGGGACGGACCGGAACGACAATGCCAGATCTCAGACCTTGCCGAGGTACGGCGTCGCCTCCTGGTGGATGGTCCGGGTGCCATTGCACGGTTAAGTGACGCGGTTTTCGATGCGCTGCAAGCGCCTTGACGCACTTTGGGCCAGGGCTAATCCCCCGAGGGTTTCCCTGCGTCTAATCTCTTGACATTAGGTTCCATCTGCGTCCGCACCCGTTCCCTACATCTCCCCACGAGGAATGCATGCCTTACCCTGTACGACTTCGAGCTGCCACCTTTCTCGCGCTCGCTGCCGCTCTTCCGCCGTCCGCTCTGGCACAGGCAAATCGTGCCAACATTCAGGTCACCGGCTACACCATCGACGCCGACCTCGCCCCCGCGGCCAACAAGCTGACCGCGACCGCACAGGTGACTGTTACGGCAACCGACGACCTCTCTACACCGGTTTTCGAGCTGAACAACGGCCTGCGCGTCACGCGAATCACCGGGCAGGACGGCAAGCCCATTGACTCCGAGAGGAACGCGCGCAACTCCACCATCTCGCTGGCGCTGCCAAATGTAATGGGAAAGGGTTCCACGGCTACCTTCACCTTTACCTACAACGGCATTCTCAATGGCTCCGACTCCAGCCCGGTGGAGGGCATCACGACGGCCGAGGTGGCCAATCCCATCTCGACCTTGCTGTACCCCGGCCGCTGGTTCCAGATGGTGGGTCTCTTTACCAACCGCTTCACCATGAACCTGCACGTGCGCGTACCCGGGGACCAGACCGCGATTGCCAGCGGCTTTACCGGCAAGAAGAGCGTGCCCGGCAACCGCACGGAGTTTGACTTTGCGTGGCCGAAACCCGGCTTCCCGGGAACGCTGATAACCGGCAAGTTCCTGCCAGTCATCCGGCCTGCGGGTGCATCGACCATCTCGCTCTACGTTCTGGAAGCGAACAAGGCCTCTGCCGCGGAGTATGGCGCGGTAGCCCAGCGTCAGCTTGAGTTCTTCACCACCACCTTCGGCCAGCCGGAAGCGAGCAAGCTGCAGATTGTGGAACTGCCCACCGACACCGTTTCTGCCACCTGGGCACCGGAGATCGCCGGCATCTCTGGCAGCCGCATCGGCCAGAGCAACAGCTACCGCCTGCTGTCGAACACCATCGCGCGCCAGTGGTGGGGTTCCGAAATTTCCCCAGCCACGCTCGGCGACGCCTGGATCACGAACGGCATGTCCCGCTACGGCGAATTGATGTACCTGGAGGACTCCGCAGGCAAGACCGCCTTTCAGAACACCCTGCCAGACATCGAAGCAGGCGCGCTGGCCTACGACACGGCACCGCTCAGTACGCTGACCCGCACCGACCCATTCTCTCCGCAGTTCCAGTCGGAGACCCTGGAGAAGGGCGCAATGATCTTTCATATGCTGCGCTACCAGATGGGCGATGAAAAATTCACGGCGTTCCTGCGCGGCCTGCTCTCGCAGTACATGGACAAACCGGTGCGGGGAGCCGACGTTGCCAGTGTGATCAAGGCGCAGGCCCCCAACATCAACACGGATGCCTTCTTTGCCCAGTGGATCGATGGCACAGGTGCACCCAACTTCGCGGATAAGTTCACGGTCTACCGTCTCGGCGGCAACAAGGGTTTCCGCGCGGTTGGTTCGATCTCGCAGGACCTTGACCTATTCCGGATGCCGGTCGATCTGCGCATCGAAACCGACGGCAAGACCGAGCAGCAGCGTATCGACGTAAGCGGCACCGACTCCAGCTACACGGTGGAGACTTTCGGACGGCCGCGCAAGATCACCATCGACCCGGACAACTGGGTGCTGAAGACCACGCCCGACCTCGCCGTCCGCGTTGCCGTGTTGCGCGGGCAGCAGCTTGTCGCACAGGGTGACCTGATCGCCGCGCTCGCGGAGTATCAAAAGGCGCTGGACCAGAATAAGAATTCTTCACTTGCTCATTACCGCATTGCGGAGATCTTCTTTACCCAGCGCAACTATCAGTCCAGTGCGAACAGCTACCGCGACGCCCTGCGCGGCGACGGTGATCCCAAGTGGACGGAAGTCTGGAGCCACGTCGGGATCGGCCGCATCTTTGACCTGACCGGCCAGCGTGACCGCGCAGTCAACGAGTACCGGCTCGCCGTCCAGACCAACGACAACACGCAGGGTGCGGTTAATGAAGCACGAGCGCTGTTGCAGAAGCCATACAAGCGGACTGCCGCAGGCGAGTAATAGCACGGCAAAGGCGGTTGAGTGGAGCGACTTCCGGTAAGTCGGCGTGCGTTCGTTGGCGGCATTGCTGCTTTCGGCACAATCGCTCTTGCGCAGGGTTCGCAGCTCGTGGAACCTCTTCCTGAACCGCTGGCCGAGTTCAGCTACGATCAGGTGCGCGTGCAGGGTCAGGCGCAACAGGCGCAGGCCGCGAATCTGACAGGCATTCTGCTCAATCTGAGCGACGATAGCCTCATGCGGCCCTATCGTGCCATGGCGGGCAGGGCTGCACCCGGTGTAAGCCTGGGCGGCTGGTACGAATGGAAGCCGGATTACGATCCGCACCATGACGATGCCGGCCTGGCCCCCGGCTCCACACTTGGCCAGTGGGTCTCTGCCATGGCGCGGTTCTCGGCTTCCGATGCTGCCAAGCGGACCCTGCTGGCGGAGCGCGCTCAGCGGCTTGTCATGCTGCTCCGAGACGAGATCGACCCGGCCTTCTTCGCGAAGACCCGCTTTCCCGCTTACACACTGGACAAACTCATAGGCGGCATGATCGATGCCAAACGCATTCTGCAGGACGGGAATGCCTTGCCGGCGCTCGATCGCATCATGGATGCCGCACTGCCGTCGCTCCCGGGTCACGCAATAGACCGGGAAATCCAGTGGAAGCCTGGCGCTGACACGTCCTGGATGTGGGATGAGAGCTACACGCTGCCTGAGAACCTGCTGCTGGCAGCGGATAACGGCGCGGGCTCGCGCTACCGCGCAGCCGCTCTGACCTATCTGGATGACACCTCCTACTTTGCTCCCCTTGCACGTGGGGAAAACGCACTCGCCGACAAACACGCATACAGCTACGTGAACGCGCTTTGTTCAGCTGCGCAAATGTATCTCAGCACCGGCAGCAGGCAGCACCTGAAGGCAGCAGTTCACGGTTTCGATTTTTTGCAGTTGCAAAGCTTCTCAACCGGTGGCTGGGGACCGGACGAACTGCTGAGAAAACCCGGCTACGACGACCTCTACAAGAGTCTGACCGCAAGCCACAACGGCTTTGAGACGCCGTGCGGCAGCTACGCCCACGCCAAACTCACACGTGCGCTGCTGCGTGCCACACGCGATGGCCAGTACGGCGACAGCATGGAACAGGTGCTGTTCAACACGACCATGGGCGCACTGCCCCTGCAGCCGGATGGCCGCTCTTTTTACAGCGCGGATTATAACGCCTCCGCAAAGCGGGTGTATTCCGTGCACCGCTGGCCCTGTTGCTCAGGCACCCTGCCGCAAGTGGTGGCCGACTATGGAATCAACAGCTACCTGCACGAACCCGGTGGCGTCTGGGTAAATCTCTATCAGCCGTCGGAACTGCGCTGGCGCGAGGGGGCTACCGCGGTGCTTCTAACGCAGGAGCATACCTACCCCATTACCGAGCAGATCAACCTGAGGCTGGCCGTTTCGCAGCCGTTGCAACTGGCGCTCAGGTTGCGCATACCTGCCTGGGCTGAGCATGCCACGGTCACCGTGAATGGGAAAGCGGAGCTGCCACGAATCGAGAAGGGCTTCGCGATCGTCCTGCGCAAATGGCGCAATGGAGACGTCGTCACGCTCCGGCTACCCATGCGCCTGCGGCTTGAGGTACTGCCGACCAATGGCACGCCTCACCCGGATACAGCTTCTCTCATGCACGGCCCGCTGGTACTCTTTGCCGTGCGTCAGCCAGGCGAAGCCGCGCCCTTGCAGTTTTCACGGCAAGCCCTGCTGGATGCGGCCCGCAGCGGACCGGCGGAGTGGACAGTCCGTGACGGCGGAAGAACCTGCCGCTTCGTTCCCTTCACAGACGTCGGAGAGAACATCTATACGACCTACCTGACCGTGACCTAATACCCCGACGGTTGCAGGCATCGTGTACGCCGACTTACTGCAGCAAGAACGTCAGCCCTGTCTCGAACTGCAGGCTGTTCTTCTTCGACCCTGGCGAAGGGTTGTTGATGAAATTATCCGTCGATGTGAAATTAACGCTGACCCGCTTCAACACCGGTAGCAGAAAGCCGATGCTCCCATTTGCCGCGTAGGCGTTCAGGTTGTTCCATGCCGGGAGAATCGAAGCGCTCTGCGTAAGGACCAACTTCAACGGCAGCGTGCGGCGGTAAGTGTCCGCAAAGGTGGAGCCGATCAGGTTTTGATTGCTGGCGGCTAGTTGAAACTCCTGCTTTTCGTAGTGAACATCCGCTTTCAGATCAAGTTGCTGTATCGGTGTGGAGAAAGGTGTATAGCCGACACCCACACCATAAATCTGCTGCAGTTGAAGGCCCAGAGCGTAGTTATGGTCGAAGCTGGCATTGCCCAGATAGTAGGCCTTCTTG
This sequence comes from uncultured Terriglobus sp., assembly GCA_937859825.1. GTDB lineage: Bacteria > Acidobacteriota > Terriglobia > Terriglobales > Acidobacteriaceae > Terriglobus. The sequence goes on from CALMAP010000172.1 coordinate 7,393, forward strand.
GAGTAATACTCATCGCGCTCCAGATCGGCATGAAAGATGCTCGTGCGCACCACGGAATCCGGTGTTGCGGGCGTGGTTTTCGGAAGGACAGGCGTGGTCATGATGCCGTAGGTCTCCTGCACGTTGACAGAGGTCTTATTCCGGGCCCGGAAATAGGTCACCGTAGGGACCTGCCGGATCAGCGCACTGCCTCCCGTGAAGGTGCCCCCATGCTGCGTCGCCTGCACCAGCGTTGCGCCAAGGTTCACGGTACCGGCCCAGCCATCCAGCGGCCCGGCGCGGTGCCGCAGGTTCTTCTCGTAGGTCTGTCCGTCCACAATGTAGGCAACCTGCTCTACCGGGATCGGTGCAGGGGC
>CALMAP010000172.1:7758-9371 GCA_937859825.1 uncultured Terriglobus sp.
GGGCAGAATCGGCGTTGGACTGAAGCAGCACATCACCACGCAACAGCGCGAGCTTCTCCGGCTTCACCTGCCGGGACTGTTCCACTGGTACGCCATGCTGCAGCACGGCAAAGCTGCCAGTGGTGCGCAGTTCCTTCACTTTGCTGAATGGCACGGTGATGTCGCCGGCCATGTCGCTATGAAAGACGATGTTCCCACTCACACCGCGCAGCAGCTTGCCGCTTAACTGGTCGCCATTGGTGAAGATCAGTACATCTTTCTGCGGAGGTGCCTCTTGAGCAGCAGCAAAACTTCCGATAGAAAGGCAGAGAAGGCTACACCGCACAGAACGCGGTACGACACGCGAGAACAACCAGAACCAACGAAACACGCACGCTTCTCTTTGCAGCAAACTCCCGGTCCGTGGCGATTTCTCCATCGTCTTATGCCGGTGCATCATCAGAATACGGTTGTTCCAGATTCCGCCATGCCACCGCACGTCACCATCGCGTTTCTTCCAATTCCGCTGCCACCCGCAGAACGACTCTCATCGACGCTGTTTCACTTCTTTGAGATCACGGCGATTGTGCTGGGCGCGCTTGGTGGCGGCCTCGCGGCACGTCGCGACCGGCGTTCCCGCTTCGATCTGACCGGCATCATCGGCCTCGGATTGATCTCCGGTGTAGGTGGCGGCATCACGCGTGACGTGCTGCTGAACGAGGGACCTCCCCTCGCGCTGCAGCATCCTTCGTATCTCGCCTATGCGATCCTTGGCGCCGCGCTTGCGGGGCTGGCAGGCAAGTCCTTTGGCAGGCGGACCCACACCTTCATGCACGTCGTGGACGCACTCTCACTCGGCTTCTTTACGGTTGCGGGATGCACCCGCGCTATGAACTCCGGGTTGGGATTTCTGCCGTCCCTGCTGCTTGGGGTCACAACCGCTGTGGGCGGTGGCTCATTGCGGGACATCTTCTCAGGAAGATCTCCACGCATCTTCCAGGAGGGTGAACTCTACGCCCTTGTCTCGGCGATCGCGGCGCTCGTGTTTTTAGGACTGGTCCGTCTCGGTGTTCCTGTCGACAGGGCGGCAACTGCCGGAACATTGGCGGGATTCGGTTTGCGCATGCTCGCCGCGCGCTTCGGCTGGCGTACCCAGTCCGTCAGCCATATCTCCGATCCAAACATCTTCTAAACAACGCTTTCCAGAGAAAACCAAGGGAATGCCTGCTCAAGAATTGGTGCTTGCCAATCGTTTGTAGATGGGCTTAGTATCTGCTTCGCGCTCGGTTAAGTCCCTGGAGGAACGGCCAGACCGCAAGTGTTTGCAGAGTATGTTCAGTTCGCAGCAGGTGAGGAAGTAATCTCATCCCGCCGCTTTCCTCGGAGCCATCGATGTCCTGGTACGCATATTGCATCGCGGAGCGAAGCGCCTTTCCAGAGCTTCTCCGCCACCGTCGTCCCATGCCGTTTGAGGGTGTGACTGGCCTCTTCGGCAACCAGACCTTCCTCTTTCCCGCAAGCGATCTCGCCATCGTCGTTTCAGAGCACAACCTGGAAGACGATACCCGGATCGATCAGCAGTGCCAACGCGATCACGCCCGCGTAATCGCGGACGTCTTCAAACACTCCACCGT
>CALMAP010000173.1 GCA_937859825.1 uncultured Terriglobus sp.
CTTCATCTTCTTCCGCGAACCGAGCTTTGCGCTGCAGATACTCCGGGAATTCATGCAGGAATACCGGGTGCGTCAACTGCTCCAGAAGAACCGGAGAAAAATCGATGTTCCACCGGGGCCGGATGCCATCTTTCCGCAAGGCCTGCAGCACGCGCAGCAGTGGAAGATAGGTCTCTGCCGCTGCTTCATGCAACCACTCAAGGCCGTGCGGCCATGTGCCGTGGTTTACCACATAGGGCAGATGCGCATGCAGCGTGATGGTAAGAAAGCGGTCTGCGGACGGCATGATTCCTGAATGCAACTCGTTCCGTGTCTTGATACAACCAGCATAACGTCCGTTAACAGGAGGCACGAAAGCCAGACGTAGAAACGGGCCAGCACGCGCTGTGCTGGCCCTTGCTGCATGCGGCTAATAGCTGGATGGAGAGCTGTGCTGGCCCGCACCAGAGTTGTCTGATGTGGAAGTACGCACCGTGAAGGAGTTTGTAGTGTTGAAGCGAACAACGGTTTCGCTGGGAATTTGCACCTGCTGTCCACGTGTCACGGCATTGATACCAGCACCCGTGCCGCCGCCAGCGGCTGCACCGATCGCAGCGCCTTTACCGCCCCCGAAAATCCCGCCAAGCACAGCTCCTGCCGCTGCACCTACACCAGTCTTTACCGCAGTGTTCTTGCCGCGGCCCGCGCCTTCCTTACTGAACGGCTCCGTTGCCACGGTAATCTGCTGTCCGCGGCGGCTCACGCTCGTCAACTCGATGCTGAGTAGCGATGAACCCTTGAAGTGCGAAGCTTCTTTCACCTCGATCACACGACCGGAAACCCCAGCCCCTCGCGGCAGGACAACCACTCCGTCCTGAACGATGTCCGTAGCGATCGCCCCGGAAAAGGTGTCACCCGTCTGTGTCGTGGCACTGTCCAGTGTCTGCGTGATGCGCACCGGGAGCGTCGTGCCTGCAGGTACGGTTACATTGCGAAAAGTGGGTGCTGCTGGAACAGGCGGCGGAGGCGGTGCTGTTGCCGCCGACGAAGGAGGAACATACGGCTGGCCACGCTCTACCGGTGCGCCGGTAGTGCGGGCTGGCGGTGGGGCGACGTATTTCGGCTCGACCTTCGCTCGGGTGCGCTGTACCGGCTCCAGCGTCACCTGTGGCTGCGGCGTGGTTGTCGTTGCACTGACAGGGGGCGTGTTTTGTCCTACAACAAGATTGTTGATGACCTTCTGCACACCTGCTACACCGGCTGCATCATTCGCTGCAAGTGTGCGAGCGGCACCACTGCTCACCTGACCGTTGAGCGTTACCGTACCAGCCTGCGTGTAGACCTGGATGGGCTCTGTGCTCAGTGCGCCGTCGCCTTGGATTCTGCTTTGAACATTTGCGGTAAGCGCCGGATCGTCAACCGTAGGGGTCGGCTTTTTGCACCCCGACGTCGTGAGTACCGCTGCAAGCGCAAGTGCAGTGGCACCTCGGGTGAGACGCGAACCCACCATAGCTTCAAACGATTTCGTCATCTTCATCTCCTGCGCCATTCGGCTTTCGTTTGGACTGGCAAAGCCGGAACAGGTAAGTCAGATGCGGCCACAATTCACGCCGATGTCTTCAAACAAATCGCCGTTCCCAATTCGTACTTAAGCTCCCGGCCAACTCCTAAGAATCGGAACGCATCCGTCTGTCTGTTGCTTCTCGTGTAAAAACTTGTAGAGAAGCTGCGTATCTTGAAAATAGCCCTGACCGGCAGCGAACAGGAGTGAACGACATGGCAGACGAAAGCAGCAGCGGACTGGGTTGGTTTCTGGCAGGACTAGGTATTGGTGCCCTCATCGGTGTACTGTATGCGCCTAAGAGCGGACGCGAAACACGTGACGACCTGACCGCAAAGGCGAATGACGCAAAAGAGAAAGCTGGTCAATTCGTGGAGCAAGGAAAAGATCAGGTGAACGACTACGTTGATCGTGGCCGTGAATATTACGAGAAGGGCCGCACCCAGTGGAGCCAGTACGTTGATAAAGGTAAGGACTTTCTCCAAGAGCAGCAGAGTAAGGTTGCCGGTGCCGTAAATGCTGGCAAGCAGGCTTACGAAGAACAGACTCAGGGCCAGAATTATTAACGTTTTTACCGCATAAGAAGAAGCCGGCGACTGATCTCGCCGGCTTTCTTGCTCTGCTTCTCTATCGGGGTTCGTAAATGCATTTCTTCTCCAGCATCGTATGCCTCGGCCTGATTCAAGGTTCGCTTGGAATGACGCAAGGCCAAACACACTGGCTCATTACATTCACATTTCTCACCGCAATCGCAGTCCTCATCCAGGCTATTGCTCTGGGGGCCATGGCGTTCATGGTTGTGAAACTGCTGAAGCAAGTCACAGATATCACCAGCAAGCTGGAAACGAAAGTCTGGCCGCTGATGGACAAGACCCGTGACGTGGTAAATGACTTGGTTCCCAAGATTCAGCGCGTAACCGATAACGTTGCAGAGACCAGCGATGTGTATCGTGCAAAGCTGGCAGAGATTGATTCCTTGGTAACCGACACCGCGCAAAAAGTGAAGAAGCAATCTGACAGAGTCGACTCGATGATTTCGGCCACATTAACTTCGGCTGGTTCCGTCGTAGAGCGGGTTGAACATGTTGTGCTTACCCCTGTTCGCCAGGGCGGAGCGATTCTGAGTGGCATCAAGGCTGCCGCAGAATCCCTTGCAAACCACTATAGCCGCAAGCCCACAACACCGAAGCCAGTCGCCTTTGAAGGTGAAAGTGTCTATACAGGTATGGAAGACGACTATCACGCCTAAGAAGATGCTGGACTGGGGTATGCTCAGCTTCAGCTCTACCTTTAGAGCTTGCTGAAAAGGTCTTCACGCGGATCTTCTGGATTTAGCTTTGCAAGTTCCCGAAGTATTTCTTTCGAGCGCTCGTCCTGAATCTTTGGGACAACGATTTGGATTTCGACGATTTGATCGCCTCTTGCTCCCTCTGCTGATGCGGATTGGACACCTTTTTCGCGGAGGCGCAGCTTTTGCCCGGCCTGTGTTCCAGGCGGAATCTTGAGTTGTGTTCTTCCATCGATTGTCGGTACTTCGACTTTGGTACCCAAGGCAGCCTCAAAGGCCATTACGGGCAGCGTCAGACGTATGTCGTCTCCAACCCTGGTGAAGACGGGATGCTGGCCGGCCTTAATGATCAGGTAAAGATCTCCTGCAGGCGCTCCCTTTGTTCCAGCATTGCCCTTGCCCTGTAACCGTATGCGCTGGCCATCGCGCGTGCCCGGCTTGATGCGAAATTCCAAAGGGTCTTTGCGCGTGATGGTGCCCTCTCCGTGGCAGGTAGGGCAGGGCGTCTGGATTTTGCCGCTGCCGCCACACATGGGGCATTGCACATTGAATTTCATGCGACCGCTCATCTGCTGTACTTGGCCTGATCCACTGCATTGCGGGCATGTTTGCGAACCACCCACGCTGCCCTGACCCTTACAGGTGGTACAGGGATCCTGCCGCGTGATCTCGACGCGGGTGGTACCTCCGCGCACTGCTGTCCAGAAATCAACTTGAATCTGATACTCCAAGTCGCTTCCCGGCCGCGGGCCGCGCACTGTCTCCTGGGCACGACCTCCTCCACCACCGAACATGCTGCCGAAGATGTCTCGGAAGGAGCTGCCACCTGGCTGCTGCTGACGTGCCTGTCGCGGGTCACCGGTTCCACCTTGGAAGCCTGAGAAATCAAAACCGCCAAAATCAAAAGGAACTCCGTGTTCTCCGCCCGGCGTGCCGCCCGTGTAGACATCCTGGCCGTAACCGCTGCGCGCGGCTGCCGCAGCCTGTGCCGGGTCGATCGAATCGGAGTAGAAGCCAAGCTGATCGTAAACCTTGCGCTTTTTCTCATCGCTGAGAACGTCATTCGCTTCGGAAATTTCCTTGAATTTCTCCTCAGCCTTCTTGTCACCCGGGTTCACGTCCGGGTGATACTTGCGCGCGAGTTTGCGAAACGCTTTACGGACATCATCCTGTGAAGCAGTCTTTTTCAGACCAAGCGCGCCATAGTAGTCCTTGTTTTGTGGTGCTGCCATGCGTATTTAGTTCTCCTGCTTCTGCGCGCTTTCGAGAGTCAGATCGGCTATCGGGGTCTGGTCACGCCTGCGGCTCAGGCGGTGCGATCGTCTCGCAGGGACATATCCCTCGGCGGCTTCGAGTTCATACTGATAATGTTCGCAGATACGGGCGTCTGACCATAACCTGCCATGGTCACCTTCTCTTCTCCTCATGCGTTGCTGCTGGATGCGATCCATCCCGTGCATCATTCGCCGCAGATCGCTGTAGTGGTCTGACCAGCTATTGGACTTGTCTTCCAGAATCGACCGCAGGTCCGCGTAAACAGGTTGGATCCATTCGTAGAAGGTGTGCCAGACGTCGTAAAGCTCCAGGTGTGACTTCTTTACAAGCAGTCCAAGATGTTCGTAAAAATCCAGCACTTCAAAAGCAGCCGTGGGTGGATCATCCGCGGAAAGCGCCAAGAGGTCGCCACGTTCATTCAGCCGTTCCACGGCAAGCCGGCGACGCGCCTCCCGAAATTTGCTCGAGTGGAAGAACGCAAGCTGCTTTTCCAGATTGCTTACTGCGCGGTACTGACGCTCATGCCGTAGTTGCACCCCAGCGTAGATGATGCCGGCCATGCTGGTCAGCACCAGCAGGGCCGTTGCAATTGCTTCCGCCTCCGTCCAGTTCTGGATCATGGCATAAGCCTACTCTTCAAGGACTGCGGCAGCCCGCTTGCGCGCCTTGCCTCCCGGTTTGGCAAGCTCACGCGACGCACGCAGGCTTACACCATGTTCGTAGGCAGTCTCGTTCTCCTGCTTTGAGGTGTGCTGGTCTTTCGGACACCAATAAAGCGTGCGGCCTGCGAGGTCGCGACGAAAGATCTTCTCCCCGCAAACGAAGCAGGGCTTGCCATGCCTTCGATAGACGTAATGTTCTTCTCCGCGTGGTGCAGGCTCCTGTTTACTTGGCCTGTCCATTCTCTTTGTGCAGACGATGCGCCGGTCCACCATGCCCGCCTTGAGTAGCGGAATGGAGTCTTTCCACATCGCTTTCAGTGTCTTCGCATCCATTTGCTCACTCGGTGTGAACGGGTTTACTCGATGACGGAAAAGCAGCTCTGCGCGGTAGATGTTACCGATACCCGCGATGATGCTCTGGTCCATCAGCAACTCAGCAATCGGCTTTTTCGACTTCAGGATCGCATCGTATGCGCGCTGCGGATCGTCGTGGTCACCAGGTTCGTTCGCCAGCGGATCAGGGCCAAGACGATCAAGCAATGCCTGCCACTTCACCGCGTCATAGACGCTGCAATCCGTCGGGCCGCGCAGCTCGCACCAGTCCACATCTTCCGGTGGGAACGGCTGGGTGCCATCGTCATGCGCGCATGTCAGATTGTGCGGCTGCCCCTTTTGGCTGCGGGCAGGTTTGCCGGAGCCGGACCGCTGCAGAATTGCCCGCAACGCACCCTTCGGCTCCGGCAACGGTCCGCAGCCTTCGGTGAAGTCACCGAAACGGCCGAGATGAATGTGCAGAAATAACTCGTCCCCAAACTCATAGCCAAGATGCTTGCCGACAGCGTGCACCTTCTTCAGCTTCTTGCCATCCACCAGGTGTGCATCGCCGAAGCGATGATTGGGTCCAGGCAAAACATTCAGCTTTCTGCCGCAAAAGGCAGCGGTGTGCCGTTCCGCCCATCGATGTACCTCATTGCCTTCAGGCATCTTCTACTCCATTGGTCCAAACGTTTGATGCCGGCCCGAGGCCGGCATCAATTACGAGCACACAACTCTAATTCCAAACATGCTGCAGCGGAATGGGCTCGATGCGCAGAATGGTATCCGGACGCACACCATAGAGCTTCTTGGCAAAGTCGCGGGCCTGCTCTTCACTCTCAAAGATGGTCTTCTCGTGAAGTTTGCCGGCTATGTACTGCTCGCATTTCCAGATCGTCGTATTCATCTCGGCCAGTCCCCTTCCATGCTTTCTCTGTTTGCGGATACAGCAAGGGCGCTCTCTGCGCCATCGGTGCTTTGAGCGCCCTACGTCTGTTCTTCACTTCATTGGATGCGGTACTTCGTACTGCAGAACCAACTCGGAGGAGACCGGAAGCCCGTGATCTTGTTGCGATCAACATGCTTCCGGCTCCAGCTTGATGGAGCGGCTTACTTGCTATCGACGTACTCGGCGTCGATAACGCCCTCTTCCTGCTTGGGCGCTTCGGCTGTTCCGGCAGTCCCTTCCGCGGCGGCTACGCCGTCGGTCGGAGCACCCGTCTTGTACATCGCCTCGGCAAGCTTGTAGCTCGCCTGCTGCAGCTTCTCGTGTGCCGCCTTCAGTTCGGTGGAGCTAGGCGTACCGGTCAGCGTGCTCTTTGCATCGGCCAGGGCAGATTCGACCTGTCCGCGCTCGTCTCCGCTGATCTTGTCACCATTCTCCTTGAACATCTTTTCGACCTGGTAGACCAGCGAGTCCAACTGATTGCGCGCCTCGATCTCTTCGCGCTTCTCCTTGTCCTCACCGGCGTGCGCCTCGGCCTCCTTGGCCATGCGCTCCACCTCGTCCTTGCTCAGACCCGAAGAAGACGTGATCTGGATCTTCTGGTCCTTGCCCGTGGCATTGTCTTTGGCCGTCACGTTCAGGATGCCATTCGCGTCGATGTCGAAGGTCACCTCGATCTGCGGCGTGCCACGCGGTGCAGGCGGAATTCCGGCCAGCTTGAACTTGCCCAGCGTACGATTCTGCGCGGCCAGCGGACGTTCACCCTGCAGAACGTGCACCTCAACCTCGGTTTGCGAGTCAGCCGCCGTTGAGAAGGTTTCCGTCTTCTTCGTCGGAATGGTCGTGTTGCGGTTGATCATCGGCGTGGCAACACCGCCCATGGTCTCAATCGAGAGCGTCAGCGGAGTCACGTCGAGCAGCAAGAGGTCCTTGAC
>CALMAP010000174.1:0-17034 GCA_937859825.1 uncultured Terriglobus sp.
GTTGCGGAAGCCTGTTGCAATCACGGTAATCTTGACTTCATCCCCCATGGACTCGTCCTGCACCGCGCCAAAGATGATGTTGGCATCTTCATGCGCAGCGTCCTGGATGAGCATGGAAGCAGCGTTGACCTCAGACAACTTCAGCGATGACGAGCCGGTGATGTTGATGAGGATGCCGCGCGCTCCATCGATTGCACCCGCCTCCAGCAGGGGCGACGACATCGCAGAGTGTGCGGCCTCGGTCGCCCGGTTCGCACCGGAGCCCACGCCCGCCGCCATCACGGCATAGCCCATACCTGCCATCGTGGTCTTCACGTCGGCGAAGTCGCGATTGATTACACCGGGGATCGTGATGATGTCGGCGATGCTTTGCACGCCCTGCCGCAGCACGTCGTCGGCGATGCGGAAGGACTCAAAAAAGCCGGTGTCTTCCGCGACTTCAAGCAGCTTTTCGTTAGGAATGACGATTACGGTGTCGACCGATTCCAGCAGCTCCTGCAAACCACGCTCCGCCTGCATACTGCGGCGCTTTCCTTCGAAACCGAATGGCCGCGTGACGACAGCAACCGTGAGCGCACCCATCTCACTGGCCAGGGAAGCGATAACCGGTGCTGCACCGGTGCCGGTGCCGCCACCCAGACCGGTGGTGACAAAGACCATGTCCGCGCCTTCGAGTGCTTCGATGATCTTGTCGGAATCCTCCAGAGCGGCGCGGCGGCCCACATCTGGGTTTGCACCCGCGCCAAGACCGCTGGTCAGCTTGACTCCAAGCTGGAGCTTGACGGGTGCCAGGGAGGACTTCAGCGCCTGCACGTCCGTGTTGGCCGCAATGAACTCCACGCCTTCAAGGTTGGTGGAGATCATGCGATTGACCGCGTTGCCGCCGCCGCCGCCCACGCCGATTACCTTGATGCGCGCACCGCGGGGCATATCGTCCTGGTACTGTATGCGGAGATCGTCGTCAGGCAACATGGATGTTTGTGGCTCCTTGGCAGGGTTGAACTTGGGGCAGACACACTTCAACTTACTCTAAAAGCGTGCGCATGGGGTGATCGCCCTTTCCGGGGCAGTGTCCTGATTCTTTCATGGCCTTGTATCTCCCGGCAGCAGAAATGAACCATGCGCGTGACCTGCTGTGCAAGAGGTGCGATTCCAGGTCGAAGGACAGGTTAAAAGCTGCCGGCGAAAATTGCCTTCAACTTCTGTTTCAGACCCATCTCCTCATTCGCGCGGCGTACCTGCGTGCGGTGCGTGTAGAGCAGCATGCCAATCGCGGTGGCAAACTCCGGCTGCGCCAGTTCCTCCGGCATACGCGAGAGCGGCACAGGAGAGCCGATGCGGGCGGGCGTGCGTAGAAGGGACTCAGCATTATCCAGCAGGCCCGGCAGCTTTGCGCCACCACCGGTGAGAACGCAACCCGTACCCAGGGCTTCCAGTACACCGCCTTCGCGCAGATTGTTTCGTAACATGGTGAACAGTTCTCGTGCGCGTGGTTCAAGAATTTCAGCGAGGAAGCGCTGCCGTACCAGCCGCGGCGCGGTGGTTCCTCCATGCGCAAGGTCACCGCCAACCTCGATCTCGTTTAGCGATGGCACACTGGTAACGACGCAGTTCCCAAACTGTAATTTCAGGTGCTCGGCTTCTTCCTGCGTTACGTGCAGGCCCACCGCGAGATCGTTGGTGAAGTGGTCTCCGCCGATGGGCAGAACAGCGGTATGGGCGACCGATCCTTCAAAGAACACAGCAAGTTCCGTGCTGCTGGCACCGATGTCGGCAATGCAGACACCGAGCTCCCGCTCGTCGGCGGAGAGAACCGACTCCGCTGAGGCGATGCCCTCATAAACCGTGTCCACGACCTCGAGGCCGGCGCGGTTGGCGCAGGTAACTACCGACTGGGTCACACCGCCGGAGCAGGTGGAGAGATGCAGGTTTACTTCGAGTTTGGTGCCGACCATTCCAATCGGGTCGTGGATGCCGGGCTGGTCGTCGAGGATGAATTCCTGTGGCAGCAGGTGAAGAATTTCGCGGTCGGCGGGGAGCGCAATGGAGCGGGCGCGATCGACAGCCGCCCGCACCTCTTCGCGGGTAATTTCGCGCATGCGGGAGCCCATACTGATGCCGCCACGAGAGTTGATGCCACGCACATGCGTGCCGCCCACGCCCACCACAGCGGTCTCAATGCTCGTTTTGGTCATGCGTTCGGCTGTAAGAGCCGCGCGGTTGATTGCGTCGGTCGCCGGACCAAGCTCCGCGATCAGGCCTTTGCGCATGCCTTTTGACCGCTCGACGCCGTGGCCGCGATAGCGCAGCACGCCGTCGTGCACCTCCGCCACCAGAACGCAACTCTTCGCGCTTCCGGCATCCAGAACAGTAATCAGGTTGTCAGGCGATTCTTTGATCGAAGGCATCGCTTCTTGGGCATATCGTACTGCGAAAAGTAGGCAGCGCGCGCGTGCTGCCTACTTTTTGGTTCATTGCATTGTTCCGTACCGGTTATGGTGTGGGCGATGCCGCTGCACCGGTGCCATGTTGGCGCCGCGCCATCCACGCCTTCGTTGCCTCAAGGCGCTTGGCAAGGTCCGTCTGCTTTGGATTGGCTTTTGCCGCGCCGGCCTTGACCGGATGTGTGCGCGCAGCTTGTTCCTGGGCGACTGCCGTCGGCTCCGGCTTCTTAGGATATGTGGGGTTCGCAGGCGGCTTTACGGCCTGGAGCCCTTGTGCGGCCTGTACGTGACTTGACGCAATCGCACGAGGTGCGGGGGAGTTATGCGGGGCAACAGCAACTGGTTTTGCAACTGTGGCAAGCGCAGATACCGGAGTCGAAGTTGCCGAAGTCACCGTGGAGTCCTTCGGCGGCATCTGCAGCACGACCTGGCGCTCGTAACGCATGTCCACGCCGTTCAAACGCGGGTATTGGCTGCGCCACTCACCGATATGTTCTTGAAAACGTTCGTAGCGGTGCAGGAAATTCTCCGTGCCGAAGTGGACAAGGGTCTGGCCGTTCGCGTTGGGCAGCAGCGCCTTAACGTCTTCCGGATCGGAGAGATCGACCTCGCTGAGATCGGTGGACACCTTCTTGCTCCCGGAATCGAGGTCCTTTAGGAAGGCAGAGAAAAGATGCATGCGCTGCTCGCGTGACTCGGGCAAGTCGTCCGGCTTTAGTCCGGTAACAACAGGGAAGGAGTAGTCCGGGTTGCCGGGTGCATCCGGCGGTATATCCAGCAGAACACCGTTTGCGTCGGCCATGCCGATATTGCCGCCCTGGCGCACAAACGCAATGGGCGTACGTTCACGCACATCCACGCGAATACGGTTAGGCAGCAGACGCATGACCGTCGCGTGCTCCACCCAGGGAATCTGCTCCAACTGGTCACGCCGGTTCGCCATGGGCACGTCGAAGATGTTTCCGTCGATGTCACCGCCGAAGATGCTGAGCAATTGCGATCGTGTCAGGTGCTGGTTGCCGTGTAGCTCAATGGAGGCGGATGAGTTGAGCAGGAAGCGAGGGTCGTTATGGACAAAGCGGTTCGCATAAAACCAGGCTGTCCCGATCGCGCCAAGGCAGCCAAGTACGCCGATGCAGCCGATGATACGACCAGCGCGGGACTGAGGAATCAAGCCGCGGCGAACACGCTTGCCCCGGGAACGGCTGCGTGGCGCGGCTTCTGCTTCTTCACGGTAAGTATCTTCCGCAGGCATGCCGGGGCGCTCGCGCCGCGTGCGCAAGGGTTCTGAGGGGACCCGGCGGATCTCGTCGAACTGCTTTACCGGCATCGGATCTCCCGGCCGGTCCAGCAGAGCTGGTCCCGTCTTCCGTGCCTGATTTGTCCGCATGCCTGAGCCGGGCCGCGGAGAATCGCCTTCGCAGATTGTAGCGTCTGAACTCCGGAGCGTACCTGCAAGAACCTCAACTGGTACTCTGCCTCGCCAAGAGGTCCAGCACCAGGGTGCCTGCCTGTGAGACGTTCCCGGCGCCCAGTGTCAGAATCAGATCGCCGCTGGCAGCCTTCTCGATAAGCCGGCGCGCGGCCGAAACAAAATCAGGCGAGGCATGGGCCGGGGTTCCTTCCGCGTAGATTGCGGCAGCCAGACCTTCGCTGTCTGTGCCGGGAATCGGCTGCTCGCTTGCGGCATAGATAGGAACCAGTTCGACTGTGTCCGCATCGCGAAAGGCGCTGCTGAACTCATGGAACAGGTCGCGTGTGCGGGTGTAGCGATGCGGCTGAAACAAAACGTGAACGCGGCCGTAGCCACACTCGCGTGCGGCGGAGAGCGTGGCCCGGATTTCTGTGGGATGGTGACCGTAGTCGTCTACCAGGGCCACACCACGTGCTTCGCCTTTGTATTGGAAGCGGCGGTCCACGCCATGGAAGCTGCTCAATCCCGCCGCGATGTGCGTTGGGTCAATCCCAAGCTCTACACCAACGGCGACTGCGGCTGTTGCATTCAGCAGATTGTGCCGTCCCGGAACATGCAATGGGAAGGGGCCGAGCAAAATTCCGCGTGCACTGACCTCAAAGTTGGCGAACGAATCCGAAGTGCTTGGCAGGGGAACGAGACGGAAGTCCGCATCCTCGCTGGAGCCGTAGGTGATCAGGCGCCGCTTGACCCGAGGCAGGATTCCGCGAAGCAGAGGGTCATCGATGCATGCGGTCGCCGCACCATAAAACGGCACCTTGTTCATGAACTCGACGAAGCAATTCTCGATGTCCTCCATGCCGCTGTAGCTGTCGATGTGCTCGCGGTCCAGGTTGGTCACAACGGCGAGAATGGGCGAAAGCTTCAAAAAACTGCGGTCGCTTTCATCTGCTTCTGCAACAAGATAGCTGGACTTGCCTGCACGCGCATTGGAACCAAACAGGTCTACCCGGCCGCCGACAACAACGGTAGGATCAAGCGCTCCCGCGGCAAGCACGGCGGCCACCATGCTGGTCGTGGTCGTTTTGCCGTGCATGCCCGCGATGGCAATCCCGTACTTCAGTCGCATCAGTTCCGAGAGCATCTCCGCCCGCGGAATGACAGGAATCCTACGCAGCAGCGCCTCAGCGACCTCAGGGTTGTCGCGGGAAACTGCTGTTGAGGTGACAACGACGTCCGCCGGCCAGATCTGCTCCGCGCGATGCCCCTCAAAGATGAGAGCTCCGAGCGATTCAAGACGTTCGGTCACCGGCGAACGCCGCAGGTCCGAGCCGGAGACGGGGTAGCCCAGGGAAAGCAGGATTTCGGCAATCCCGCTCATGCCGATGCCGCCGATACCGACGAAGTGAATACGCTGCATTGCGGCAAACAACCGGTGTCTCTCCTTGAGGGCTTCGCCCTGTTCCCTGTAGCTAGTGTGTCAGAGTGTCTGATCCGGGCCGTTCTTCCGTAAGCGCGGCTGGAATTCAGAAAGGTTCGCAGCGGGTTGCTCACCCTGCACAAGCGAGTGGAGAGCCTCCGCTACTGCAGGCGCCAGCAGAATGCCGTTACGGTACAGCCCCGTCGCAACAAAGCGGTGCTTCGATATTGCACCCAAGACCGGAAGCGTGTCTGCGGTACCCGGCCGCAGACCGCACCAGCTCTCGATCTCTGGAGCATCCGCGAGTGCGGGCAGCAGTTCGACAGCCTTGGTGCGCAGCCAATCTGTAGCATCGCGACGAACCGCCGTGTCGAAGCCTGCATGCTCAATGGTGGCGCCCACCAGGCATGTGCCATCCAGCCGCGGCACCAGGTAAACCTCCGGCGTGCGGACAACGACATTCCCTTTGCCGGGTAGATAGAGCGCGCCCTGTGGCAGCTGGAGCCGGAGCATCTGGCCTTTAATCGGTAAGGCGTATTGCACGCTCCACGCTCCGGTGCAATCGACAAAGTCGTTGCAGAGAATCTCAGCGCCACTATCGAGAAGGACTCGGACGGATTCGCCGTCCTCGATTGCAGCTTCCACGCTTTGCCTCTCTCCCAGAGTTGTTCCGGACCGTTCAGTGGCAGTCAGAAGAGAAGCAAAGAGCTTGCGTGGATCCAGACTGTGCTCGTGATGAAGGTGAAAGAGACCTGCTTGTGGAGACAGTTCAGACAGAACAGCTTCTGCTTGTACCGCTTCGGAATTTTTGCCACTCCATTCCAGCGTCCAGTCTGTCTCGAATGGCACCGGCTCTGCGCCAAGCGTAGCGAGTTGTGCAAGGAAACCGGGATAAAGCGCCATGCTTCGTTCTGCAAGCGCAGTGATCTGCGGCGGGTTGGCCTGATCATGCACCGCGAGCATGCCTGCCGCAGCGCGGCTGGCGCCCGTTCCCGGTGTTGCGCGTTCCAGCACGAGCACGGAACGGCCTGTCTGCCTCAATCGCAAAGCAAGGCACAGTCCCACAATGCCCGCTCCTGCGATGACGACGTCGGCCTGCTGCACCGTTCCATTCTAGGTGCGTCTTACCTTTCAGGGCTGGCTTGCAGGGCCATGCTGCCGTCTACTACGGACAGGTGGCGCAGCTCTGCGTGCCACGCATGGGAGAAACAGATGAGTGATTCTTTACTACCGCGTGACGAGGTGCGCACCAGCCGCTCTGGCGCGGTGATGCCGCTGGCCGTATCCTTTGCAATTCTTGCAGCCGTAGGCAGCCTGGTATGGGCCTTCCTGCTGCAACAACGACTCACCGAGACCGAGACGAAACTCGCGGTCGCGATGCAGGACCGTACAGTCTTTGGCCAGCAACTGCGCGAGGCAGACGCACGCATTCGCGCGAACAGCGTTACGGTCGATCAGCAACTGACGCGCGCCCAGCAAGAGCAGGCTGCCCTTGTGGAACGTGCGCAAGCCATTGCGGCACGCCAGCAGGCAGACACCAGCAGGCTCGAGAAGACACAAGCAGACACAGCGCAAAAGATCGGCGCAGTGGCGACAGACGTTTCCTCGGTGAAAAGCGATGTCGGTTCCGTGAGAACGGAAGTCGCTTCGACGAAGACCGATGTTGCCGACACCAAGGCTTTGCTGCAACGCACCATCGGGGACGCGGGTGTGATGAGCGGCTTGATTGCGCGCAACCATGACGAGGTTGAGCAGTTAAAGCATCGCGGCGACCGCACCTACTACGAATTCACCCTGCACAAGAACGCACCGGGAACCCTGCTCTCCACCATCAAGCTGCAGTTAAAAAAGACGAACGAGAAGAAGTCGCGGTTCAATCTGCTTGTCAGCTCCGACGACCGGAATATCGAGAAGAAGGACAAAACGGTGCTGGAGCCGATTCAGTTCTACTCAGGCAAAGATCCCGTGCTGTTTGAGATTGTTGTCAATAGCCTGGGGCATGACACCGTAAGCGGATATCTTTCTGTTCCCAAGGGAATGTAGAGCTTCAGCGAGGAACGGGCATGCGCACGGAGTCCTGATGATAAAAGTCCACGGTGACAGATGCTTCCCTGCGCGTGTCCCATAGCCTTTGCGCGAAACTATACTGGAAGATCACGTAGCCTTCCGCGGTGGTGTTGGGCGGGATGGTTTGCTCCGGCTGCATGGGCTTCCCGCCTGCCGCGGCAAGTATCGGTTGGAGTTGGGGAACCGCGGCCAGCAGACGGTCCATGTCCTGCGCGCGAACACGCGCAGCGGGTGTAAGGCGCCCGTCTTCGATGCGCAGATCACCGGTGATGTCCTTGAGGAACAGGGGCGCGTAGCTCCGGTCCTTGATGCGCAGGACAGTGACCACGTAGAGCGAGTCCTCCTCCGGATCAGGTCCGACTGTGTCAGCAACGTGGGCGTACTTCGTGTGAAGCGGCAGCGCTAGCACCCGCACCACTTCACCCTCTGCGTCCGCGTGGTTCTCATGGTGGTAGAAGACGGCAAATGCAATCGCAGCCGCGACCACCAGAACTACCGCAGAGATCAGCAGGTTACGCGTTGTGTTGCTTTTCTGCTGGTCGCTGGTCGTAAGAAAGTCTGCCAAAGCTCAAGCTCCTGACATTGCATAGGCCGGTCGTGGCCGGAGCGCATGCAGAAACGCGTCCGCGTCCAGCGTGTTGATCACATCTGACGCGGTAAGCCACGCCCGTCGCAGTTGCGTGATGCCGAAACGCATGCGGTCCAGCTCGCCGGTAGCGTGCGCATCGGTATTGATGCTGATGCGGCAACCAAGCTCTTTTGCGAGCCGCAGGTTGGCATCGCTCAGGTCGGCACGAGGGGGTGCGGCATTGTGCTCAACGGCGACGCCCAGTTCCGCGCACCGCTTTAGCACGGCGTGCAGGTCGTAGCTGTAAGGATCGCGCCGCAGCAGCACTCGGCCGGTGGGGTGGCCAAGAATGCGCAGATACGGGTTTTCCACGGCGCGCAGAAGGCGTTCCGTCATCTCCTGCGCGGGTATCTGGAAGTGGGAGTGCACACTGCCGATCACCACGTCCATCTGTGCGAGGGTCTCGTCTGTCAGATCGAGGTCACCGGCCTGCAGAATGTCTACTTCGATGCCCGCGAAGACACGAATGCGGCCTTCCATCTCGGCATCCACAGCCCGGATGTTGCGGACATGCTCCATGGCGCGAGCGTCGTCGAGGCCGCCTGTCATAGCCAGGTTTTTGGAGTGGTCGGTTATGGCGATGTACTTCAGCCCGCGCTGGAGTGCGGCCTCGGCCATCTCGCGGATGGTATTCGCGCCGTCTGTTGCGACGGTGTGCATGTGCACATCACCGCGAATGTCCTGCAGGGTGATCAGGTGCGGCAATTCGTTTCGTTCCGCGGCTTCAAGTTCGCCGCAGTTTTCACGGAGCTCCGGCGGAATCCACTGCATGCCCATGGCCACATAGATCTCTTCTTCAGTTGCAGAAGCGACGATCGGCTCCTGACCCGGCTCTGGCGCAATGCGGGTCAATGCATACTCGCTCAAGGTGTAGCCGCGACGTATCGCTTTCTGACGCAGCGTTACATTGTGCATCTTGGATCCGGTGAAGTACTGCAGGGCGGCACCATAGCTGACGCGTGGCAAAAGGCGAACATCAACCTGCAGGTTATTGCGCAGGGTGAAGCTTACCTTGTTCTGGCCCTTTGCCAGCAGGTTGTCGATGAGCGGCAGCGCCGCCACATGCTCCACTGCTGCTGCGACCACGTCCGGCTCGCAGGCTGGGCCGGTCACCAGCAAATCCAGGTCGCCTACTGTTTCCTTGCCGCGACGAAGTGATCCTGCAGGTGTGATGGTCTCGATGCCGGGGAACTCGCGGATGAGAGCAGCAATCCGGTTCGCCCACTCCTCGGCAACATCGATGCGGAAGCGGCCGGAGTTCTTGCGGTGGTCTTCAATCCCCTTCAGGATCTTGTCGATCTGCTTTTGCCCCATGCGCGGCAACTTGCTCAGATGCCCGGCTTTCGCGGCTGTTTCCAGCTCATCGATACTGCTGACCTGCAATGCGCTCCACAGTAGCGCCACGGTTTTCGGTCCCATGCTGGGCAGGCGCAGCAATTCCAGCATGGTGGGGCGATACTTGGTCAGCAGTTCATCGCGTAGCGGCATGGAACCGGTCTTCACCAGGTCCAGGATGTTGGACGCCATGCCTTTCCCGATCCCGGCAATCGCTGTCAGCCGTTTCGGATCTTCGATCATGCCACTCAGCGGCTGGGTCTGCTGCTCCACGGCTTCCGCCGCGCGACGGTAGCTGCGCACCCGGAACGGGTCGGCGGCGTCGATCTCGAGCAACGCCGCGGTCTCATCAAGCAGCCGCGCGATTGTAATGTTATCCATGCTGCAGAAAGAGTATCGCGTAAGAACGGCCTCGCGCCGGGCACCCGGCTGCCCGGTCCGCAGCGGCGCAGCAGATCAGGATGAGCGATTTAGTTCAGGAGAGTGACTTGGTCAGCCTGCGGACCTTTGCTGCCCTGAATTACGTCAAACTCGACCGGATCTCCTTCTTTGAGACTTTTGTACCCTTCTGTGAGAATCGAGCTATAGTGCACGAAGACATCTGCCGCGCCGTCATCTCGACCGAGAAATCCGTAGCCTTTCGCATTGTTGAACCACTTCACTGTGCCCTTGTACTGTGCCACGCCTGCTCACCTTGCACCATCAGTCTCTCGCTCTCACCGGACAGCCCCGTTCGTGAGGATGGTGAAGGATAGACGCGGGAGGAAGCCATAGGGAGTACGCCGAAACAGGCCGGAACAGCGCAGAGTGCAGCACGTTTCGATGCAGCGAAAGGAACCGCCAATTTTCTGAAACGGTTACTTCAACAGACTGGCATTTCGGCGTTGATCCGCGTAGATGAGGGTGCCGATCAACGTTTTTCCATCATGGATCTTTCCGGACAGTGCGGCATTCGTAAGCGTGGAGAGCGGCACCATGTGCACCTGAATCTTCTCGTCCTCTTCTGGATGCGCATCTCCCGGGATAATTCCGGTAGCCAGGTAAATCTCCATCCACTCTCCGACAAAGCCCGGGCTGGCATAGTAGCGCACAAGACGGCGCCACTTCTTTGCGCGGAATCCTGTCTCCTCGATCAACTCGCGTTTGGCCGCCGCAAGCGTGTTCTCCCCGGGTTCAACCCTTCCGGCTGGCAGCTCCAGAAGGTACTGCCCGGCGGCATGGCGGAACTGACGCTCAATTACGATCAGCGGGTCTGCGGGGTTGGTTCCTTCATCCACTGCGAGCACCACAACGGAACCGTTGTGACGCACAACGTCACGGTTCGCGCGAACTCCATCGGGCTCCTCGACAGTGTCGGTGTAGATGGAAAACACATGGCCCTTGTAGGCGAGCTTCGATTTGAGTACCTTCGCCGATCCCTTCGGCACTCTCGGCAGACCGATCGGAAGCTGTGGCACCTCTTCGGAGTGGTCAGGTTGAGTTTGCTCCTTCGAGCGGGCCGCTGTTTTCTTCGCCATGCACTCACGGTATCAAACTGCATCCAACGTGCCTGCAGTGCCATCTGACTTCTTGTATTCCAGTCCAGCCATCGAAACGAAGCGCATTCATGTCGACAGAGTGTTACCCGATCACCGTCCTTCCGCACCTGTCACGGCTCTTCCGCGAGTTTACGGAGATGCGTGCTGCGCCCGCAGACGCCCCCGTCCGCGGCTTCTACTCGGCAAGTCCGTTCGATGATCGCTGGAAGCAGGGAACGTCTCCACGGCTGCAGCCGGACCGTGGGACGATGGTGGATCTTCTCGCCGCGCAGAACCGGTCCTGGAATGCGAGTGACCCGGTCTTTCAAAACCTGGAAAAACTTCGAGCAGGCGCCCGTGCTGTCGTTACCGGGCAGCAAGTGGGCCTCTTCGGCGGACCGCTGCTTATGCTGATGAAAGCTGCAACCGCGGTCCGAAAGGCGCAGGTGGCAAGCGCAGCCGGTGTGCCTCACGTTCCGATCTTTTGGATGGCGACCGAAGACCACGATCTTGCTGAAGTCAACCAGATAACACTGCTTTCGAAAGACGCAGTGGAGACACTGCATTCTCGCTTTCCGCACCACGGCGTACAGGAGGTCGGCGGACTTCATCTTGGCGATGAAATTATGCCGGTACTTGAGAGAGTAGAAGAACTACTCGGCTTCGCCCCGGTATGCGATCTCTTGCGGAACGCTTACACACCTGACGCGACACTTGCATCCGCATTTGCGAAGCTGATCGGCGGATTGTTCGGCAAACACGGACTGATCGTGATCGATGCGAGTACGCGCGATTTTCATCGGCTAGGGGCCACGGTCCTGCGTTACGCGATCGAACACGCGGACGAGCTGCACGATACGTTGGCCGCGAAATCTTCCGAATTAGAAGCTGCCGGGTACCATGCGCAGGTGTTGATCGCGAAGGGCAGCTCTCTCCTCTTTCTGGTGAATGAAAAGGGAGACCGCCTGCCACTGCGCCGAGTCCTTGACGGGTCAACGCTGACTTGGAAAGCAGGCAATCGCACCTATGCGGATGCAGATCTTCTGCAGGTACTTGAAGCCGAGCCGGAGCGTCTGAGCCCAAATGCGTTGCTTCGCCCCATCTTCCAGGATGCTTTGCTGCCAACCTCCGCGTACATTGGTGGGCCTGCTGAGATTGCCTATTTTGCCCAGTGCCGGCCGATTTACGAAGCTATTCTCGGGAACATGACGCCAATCCTGCCGCGTCTCTCGGCTACGCTCGTGGATCGCGCAACGGGTGCTGTAATGCAGCAGCACGAGCTCTCATTGCAGGATGTTCTGCAACCTGAGATGGACTTGTTACAGAAGCTTGGGGCCCGTGCCATCCCGATCGAAGGCAAACGCCGCATCGCAAACGCGGGAAATGCTTTGAATGAGGAGCTCGCGCAAGTGACCCACTGGATGGAAAGCATGGATACGGGCCTGGGACGATCCGCCGAGGTGGCCGCCAGCAAGATGCGTTACCAAATGAACCGTCTCCGCAGGCTGGCTGCAAACTGGCAGATTCAGAGGGAGACGCACTTGGCGAAACATGCCGGAGCGTTGAGCCGCTTCCTCTACCCGGACCAGCACCCACAGGAGCGTTTGCTGGCAGGTGTCTACCTTATCGCCAAGAGCTCCATGGACCTGCCGAGCCTGCTGGTGGAACACGCCGAGCAGGACTGCCCGGGACATCGTGTCATCGCCATTTAAGCTGTGTGACTCGGGCGTAGAATCGTCCGCATGGCCACGAAGAACAAAGCGGCGAAGCCGATTGGTTTTGAGGTAAGTTGTCCTGACTGTGGTGCAGTTCTGCGCATTGACCCGGTGACGCAGACGGTCATCAGCCACACGTCCGCACCGCGCAAGAAAACGTTTGAAGACCTCAGCGCGGCGGCGCAGGGCATGCGCGAGCAGGACGCGCGTCGCGACTCCATTTTTGCGCAATCTGTCGAGGCACAGAAAAACCGCGAAGACATCCTGAGCAAGAAGTTTGAAGAGGCATTACGAAAGGCCAAAGAAGCGCCCGATACGGGACGCCCGCTGCGTGAAATTGATCTGGACTAGGGTCGCCGATCGCAATTTCGAGATTTCGATCAGAGTCGGATTTGCACCAGGCCATCACTAGAAGGTCTGTCAAGCCCAAGCTGGCGTCGCGCCGACGGACTCATGCGTTCTGCTGTCCAGGACGGTTCCCACGTGATCGCAACCTCTGCCCGGCTGATCTGTCGAATGCCTGCCAGCCGATTTGAAATCTGGCCGAGCAGCATGGCCTCGCGTTCTTCGTTCGGCGCGCGCATCGTGACCTCGATTAAGACGCGATAGCGGGTTTCGTCTCCGACAGCCCGGTCGTCATTTCCCACAGCAACGCGGTTGATGAACCCAAGATCGACGATGTTTACGGGAAGTTCCGGGTCAAAACAGACGCGGAGCCATTCCAGAACGTCAGCTTCAGTCACAGCGCTCAGTTCTTCCGCTCCGTAAGGTAGCGGGCGACACTTTTTAAATTTTCGGCACGCTCGCCGAATCCATCCAACGCAAGAAAGGCGTCCTTCACCAGGGCATCCGCTTGTCGGCAGGACTCCTGAATGCCGAAGACTGCCGGCCATGTCGCTTTGTCCGTCGCGGTATCCTTGCCGGCGGTCTTGCCGAGCGACTCAGAGGATTGCGTAAGGTCAAGCACGTCGTCCACGATCTGGAAGGCGAGGCCGATGCGTTCGCCGAACGCGCGAAGATGTGCGATCTGCTCCGCCGAGCCGCCGGCGTAGATGCCTCCGGTCACGATAGAGACCGTGATAAGCGCACCGGTCTTCGCACGGTGAATCGCTTCGACCATCTCTGCCGTTGGCTTTTGGCCTTCACCTTCCACGTCCATCACCTGACCGCCGATCATGCCCGGCGGCAGTGAGCCGCCCACGCCCGTGCCGGTTGCTACGGCTACTTCCTTTACGATCTGCACTGCAGCCTGTGCCGAGCAACGAAGGTTGGCGAGGGTCTCATAGGCGAGTGTCTGCAGTGCGTCCCCTGCAAGGATCGCTATGGCTTCGCCATATGCAACGTGGCATGTGGGCTTGCCGCGCCTTAGATCGTCATTGTCCAGCGCGGGCAGATCGTCATGAATGAGTGAATAGGTGTGGATCATCTCCAATGCGGCACCGAGCTCTACTACGCCATCCATCTCACTTCCTGCTACCATTACGGCCGTTTCCATGGCCAGCAGCGGTCGAAGCCGCTTGCCACCGGCGAAGACGCTATGTCGCATTGCGCGATGGATAGAGTGGGGAAGCACCTCGCTGCCGGGCAGCAGCCGCTCCAATGCAACGTCTGTCAGGGCGACACCCCGCGCCAGCAGTTCCTGAACCGGAAGACTCATAGACAAAACGATTCTAAGGGATGGCTCTCCGGTTCTTGCGATCCCGCCACTGCGTCCGCAGCATAAGCCGCTTGGAACGGGCACCGAATGCGAGTATGGCTGCAATTGCAGTACCGGAGATGAGTAGACCGAGTAACTCATCCCACGTCCAGCGGTAAAGCACCGTTACACGGTGCGGGCCGGGTGCGAGTGGGATGGCGAGCAGGCCATCGTTGCGCTGCGAATGGATGCTAGCCATAGCACCATCCATCTGCACATGCCAGCCGTAGAACTGTCGCAGCCTCACCACCAGATAAGCCGCATGGGTCGAGGAAAGGATGAAGTGGTAGCTGCCGGATGGATCCGAAGCTATGCCGGGAACCTTACTGCCTGGAGAGGGGCCATCATCTTCCGCATCTACGGTCCATGCTTCCGGCAAGCGGCTCTTCAAAGAGTCGTTGTCGGCGGCGATGGGAGTGTACTCATCCGTGGGTTCTGCGCCCGCATTGTCCTGAAAGAGTGCCTCTTGGTGAGCAGGTGCGTCTTCGTCGTCACAGGGTTGTGCGTAAAGCCTGTGCGCCCACCATCCTGATAGAAGCGCAAGCAGAAGGCCTGCCGTGATGCTGAAACTTCGCGATCGTTGCCTGGGCAGAAGAAGCGCAACCAGCACTGCCGTAGCCGCAGCGCCCACCGCGAGAAAGCGCCATGGAAACTGCAGGAACGGCAGTTCCGGTGCGTGTCGCCAAACGAACGCGCTGAGTGGCGTGAGCAAAAAAAGGATCACAAGTAGCAGAAGTCCAAGGGGAGTGGTGATTGCCTTTGCTGGCGACCTCGCTTCCGTGTGCGAAGACATCTGGCAATCGTGCATGGAGCGCCAGGTAACGTGATGGTTCCGGCGCAGCATTAGCCATGCAAAGCAAACGAGACCAACGCTGAGCACGCCGGCAGCAATCAGCGACGCCTGCTGCAGAACGAGGTCGTGATCCGGCTGTCCTGAGTGCGTGAACAGAAAATTGTCCGCCGGGCGCATGCCGGAAATTACAGCCATCTGGATTTGTACCAGCGGTCTTTGCACGATGGCAGGCAGTAGGAAAAATGCCGAGCAGGCAAGCCCGAGTGCATACCCTGAGACGATTCTGCCCACGAAGCCCATAAGCCGGGTCCAGCGTTCCCGCTGCCCAATTTGCACGCAACGAACGGCGCTCACGACCAGCAAAGCGTAACTGCCTGCAACCGCCGCAGGTGCATTCGTCAGCCAGAGGAGCGCGACCGGTATCGCGAGCCTCACGATGCCGATTCGATCGCTCAGCGCTGCACGCAGCAGCAGAGGCATCCATGCTGCTGCGAGCAGCTCCGCAAAGGCAGACCGCTCAAAGGCGGTGAACAGCGCATACGGATTTGCCAGATAGATACAGGAAACCAGCAGCGCAACATGTGAGGAGGTGAGGTCCCGCAGGCACCGGTGCATGCTCAGGCCACAGAGGAGCATAGCGATCAGCACATACGCTGCGGGAAGCGCCGCAACCGGCACAGCCAGGCTTAAGGCGGCACCCAGTGTCCAGGACAGCGGCGGGTAAAAGACAAAGCGCGGCTCCCCCGCGTTCCAAGCGGCATGGGAACACCAGAACGGCCGCACGATGCCGTGCTTCCACTGCGACGCGATCTCCATCCAGTTCAGCAGATGAAAGTTAAGATCGTGACCACAAGAAGCGCCAGAAAACAGCAGAGGAGAGATGGCAAGCAGAGCGGCAGCCGCGATCCATAGAAGTGCTCGAGGATGTGGAGTGCGGGGATGCCGCTTGGTCATGGTGCTTCAGCCCTCATTGTGGAGAGAGCGTGAGGGAGCGATTCGCGGAAACGCCCGTGCCAGTGTTTGCACCAAAGGGCAGGTGGAGTGGCAGTCCCTGGGCCCAGGCAAGCCACTGGTCGGCGTACCATTCGGAGCGGATGTTTCCGCTCTCACCCATAGGCAGTGTCATCGTAGTTTGATCCGGAACGGCAAGGTCAGTTACGAAGCGTTCACTTGCGCCGTGCACGCCGGCGTTCACGCGCACAGTGTAGGCGTTCCCCGGCAGCGGTTTTGCGTCTGGCCCGGTCCTTCCCGCGAACCAGCGCAGATACCACGTTTTGCCAAACACCGGGTGAGTCAAGTGTGTGGAATGGTTCTTCGCCCATGTCCAGTCGGAGAGTTTCGATGGCGCTCCGCTTTCCTTCAGGCCACGCTCCAGTGCGGCCGTCAAAAACCCGTTCCAGTCGGGATAGCCGCTGGGCAGCCAGCGGGCTGGCTGATGCTCCAGCAGCAGTTCCAACGCATAACTTCGCGAGCGCCAGGTGTAGAGCTCCCAGCTTTTTCCCAGTTTTGATTCCAGCAGCATAGGCAGCAGCGCGATGCGCACGGCCTGCGTAATATTTGCTTCCGGCTCATTCAGGTCGACACGGCCGTTCCATTTCCGCAAACGCTCTGCAGCTGCTTTCGCGCGCTTGGATGATGCAGCCGAGTGATCCACGGCGTAGGCGACACGTTCCGCGATCGTCTTGTCGAGCGCGGAGTAGGTGTCATTCTGCAGCTTCGTCATGTCCGCCGGAGTGAGACTGCTGCGGCTGCCGATCGCTCGGTAGATGCGTTCATTGCTATAAGCCAGTTCCCAGTCCACAGAGATTTGATACGGGTAGCTGTCTGGCGTGATGCGGGAGTTTGCCGTGGCCAGCACACCACTTGCTGGATCGGTCACCGAGGGAAGCTGGTCGTAGGGTAGGAAGCCGCTCCACTCAAAGCTGCCGCTGTTTATGGGGGCGGTACTGAGGCCGTCTCTGCCGTTTTCCCCTCGCAATGGAATGGTGCCGAGCAGATGGTAGCC
>CALMAP010000174.1:17044-19102 GCA_937859825.1 uncultured Terriglobus sp.
GTCGTCGCCGTAAACAAGGTTCTGCGATGGGCCGCCAAAGTGTGCAAACGCACCGACAAGCGCACTGCCGCTGCTTGCCGCATCGACTTTGCCGAACGGCATGCTGGCGTAGCCCGGTTCGTACAGCGTCCATCGCAGGGCCAACGCACGGGAGTCGTGCGGGAAGAGTGGAGAGATCACCGGAGTCAGTGCCGCACCATGGCGCGTGAGAGCCACATCAAGCGACACATCCAGACCGCGCTTCACATGGATGATCTCATGCTGGTGCGTGAGCGGCTGCATCGTGCCGTCAGCCGCGCGATACTGGTTGCCCTGCAACTGTTCGACGTAGAGGTCCTGCACATCTGCCGTGCTGTTGGTGAAGCCCCAAGCCACGTGTGCATTGTGCCCGACGACGATGAAGGGCACACCGGGTAACGAGACACCGCTGGCGTGAAAGTCTCCAGCCTGAAGGTCAGCCGTGTACCAGATGCCGGGCACCGTGATGGAAAGATGCATGTCGTTCGAGACCATCGGCTTGCCGCTCGCACTGCGCGCACCGCTCACCACCCAGTTGTTCGATCCGGCGGCGCAGCCGTCACAGCGCAGGCCGGAGACGCTCTGGGCCAATACCGCGCGCGCCCGGTGCAAGTCCTGCAGGTGTTCCGGCGAAATCAGGTTCGATTGTGACGGGTCCAGGGGAATTTCGATCATCTCGCGCGGAGCGGACAGGTCCGGCTGGCCCTCAGCAGGAGGATGGTCGCGAAACGAACCGACTGGGTAAAGGTCAGCCATGAGGTCGGACGGAAGGCGCGCGGCGACAGCTTCGCGATTCAACTTTTCCGGGTACTCCGTGCTCAGGTCTTCCGCCATCGCGAAACCAACCAACACGGAATCTCGCGCTGTCCACGGGCTCGGCGAGTAGCCAAGAAGCCGGAACTCCGCCGGAAGATCGTGCATTGCCGCGATGGCCGCATTTACGCCGTCGGCGTACCGCTCCAATGCGTGGCGCTCTTCAGCGTCCATCTGCGGCACGGACCTGTCTGCAACTGCGCGCAGTTGCAGGTAACGCTGTGTGCGGTCGTGTTCCACCATGCTGCTGCCCAGCACCTCAGCCAACTCCCCTGCCGCGTGTCGGCGCAGCATGTCCATCTGCCAAAGGCGGTCCTGCGCCGTGACATATCCTTGCGCGAACACAAGGTCATCCATGCTGGCTGCGGTGATGCTTGGAACACCGTGCTCGTCACGCACGATCTGCACTGGCGCAAGAATGCCGCGCACCACGAGTGTCCCCGTCGTTTGCGGCAATGCAGCACGAATGGCATGGCCCAGCCACATCCGCAGACTTAGCGCGGCAGCAAGCGTTACCAGACAGAGAGCGATCAGGCTGAAGATCAGCCGGCGGAAGAGCCGTCGGCGACGCATGGTGGAGGGAGAAATGGGAATCAGCTGGTGCGTACTCATCTGCCTCTCAAGTCTAGACATCAGATGCCATTCAAAAAAGACGCAGCCAAGGTGCTGCCCAGCGCATCTTGCCACTAGCCCGTGGCACCGCGCAGATGCTTACACTGGCTGAGAAGGAGAGCCGCATGGGTTCCGCTACAGTTCCACATACCCTAGAACTCATCACGCTCGCGCTTCTTATCGCGGTGGCGTCGATCTCGGGGATCGCTCGCAGATTCTCGCTCTCCTATCCGATTGTTTTGCTGCTGGTGGGCATAGCGATTTCGTTTGTGCACGGAGTCCCGCGCATTCCACTGCCGCCGGATGCGGTATTTTTCATTTTTCTTCCGCCTTTGCTTTTCGCCGCGGCCTGGCAGACCTCCTGGCGCGAGTTTCGCTACAACATCATCTCCATCAGCATGCTGGCCTTCGGCCTGGTGCTCTTCACGGCCGTCGCTGTGGCGTATCTTGCACCGCTGTTTCTGCCGGGTTTTGACTGGCGGCTCGGCTTTTTGCTGGGTGCGATCGTTTCGCCAACAGACGCGGTCGCGGCAAGCTCCATCGCGAAAAAGGTGGGCATGCCGCAACGCATCGTAGACATTCTGGAAGGCGAAAGTCTTCTGAATGACGCTACCG
>CALMAP010000175.1 GCA_937859825.1 uncultured Terriglobus sp.
GGCTGCGCCGATGGTGACCAGGCCTGAGGCTGCGGGTGTGCGGTAAATCTTGCCGCCGCTGCGGGAGAGGCCATTTACGTTCGCCACAGGCGCCAGCGCAACCTGGCCGATCACGTCCTTGTGGCCGTTGGAGTAGTTCGCGGTAATTACGCCGCTGGAGTCCACGGAGAAATCCTTATAGGTGCCGCTGGCGTAGCCATTTTGGGAACGATCATTCACGGAGGATGAGGCCGCAGTCTGCGTAATAAGGCTTATGCCGGTGCTGTCACGCAGCTTCCATGTCAGGTTCAGGTCGCTGGCACGGTCGGAAAGGCCGGTGAACTGGATTCCCGCGATGTCCGCGGTCGGAGTTGCCAGCGTGCCGTCTGTGTTGAAGGTGAGGGTTCCTGTCGTATTCGCGGTGCCGGTGGCCTCACCGGAAGGAAGTGCGATGCTGTAATTCCAGGTGTTCCCGGCAGTCTTGGTGTAGTTGAAGGACACGTTATGGCTGGTGCCAAGCGAGTCGTACATCGTCATATTGTCAGAGAACGTGTCACCCACGGCAGCCGCTGAGTTCAAGCCGGCGGTAATGGAAAAGTTCGAGCTCGCCTGCGGTAACTGCGTCTTACCGACAGGAATGTTCAGCGTCACTAGCGAAGCGTTGGTGCTGACTTTGCCGTTAATGGATGGGTAACCCATCACCTGAAGTCCATCGCTGGTCTGCAGATCGCCGTTCGCGCTCAGGACGAAGTTGCCGGTACGGGTCAAGGATTCTTCACCCTGGTTCTGGACCACGAAGAAGCCGTTGCCGTTGATGGCCATGTCCGTGGCGTTGTTCGTCGTATTGACGTTGCCCTGGGTGTAATCCGTATCGATTGAAGAGACTTTGGTACCGATACCGACCTGCAGCGGCGAGTTGGCGCCTGAGCTACCGAGGGTTTGATAGTAGAGATCGGAGAAGTTTGCCTGCTGCTTCTTGAACGCTGTAGTGTTCAGGTTCGCAAGATTATTGCCGATAGTGTTCAAAGAAACGGAGTTCGCTTTCAACCCCGTCAGTGCGATAGAAAATGATGGCATTGGAAGCTCCCCTTATTTGGTGTAGCTGGTGGTTGCGGTATTCAGGGAGCCGATACCCTGGTTGATACCAATGAGTTGTTCAAGACTGTTCACGCCGACGAGCTGCTGCACGTACTGCGTTGGGTCTGTAGGCTGCGTCGGGTCCTGGTTCTTCATCTCTGTTACAAGCAGAGTCATAAAGTCAGAGGCCGTGATCGTGTTGCTTAAGCTTGTGCTGCTGCTGGATGAGGAAGTGCTGCCGGTCGTAGACTGCGTACCGCTCACCGCGCTGTAAGCGCTGCTGATTGCGTTCTTCCCACCATCGATTGAGATACTCATCTGTCTCACTCCCTTATCAAATGCGAATGCTTAGAAGTCCGTTTTCCTGGAGAGAACCCTCATAGCGGGGACCGGCGCCTGCCTGGAATGCGCGAGGTTGCGTGCTGCGTTCTCTCTGCGAATACCCTTGTTGTTCACTTCCTGAGCTAGACCGTTGCTGCCCGGGTGAGTTACTCCGTTGATCTCCTGCGGACGCATTCCTTGCGTCCTGCGAGAAACTGGATGAAGCCATGCTTGCTGCTGCCGCGGGCAGTGCCGCGCTTTGCTGCGAGCCATACGTCACAGAATGGGCGCGAACGTCGTGCTCTTGAAGAAAGTGCTGAAGTGAAGGCAACATCCGGTCGACCGCAGCTGCAGCCTCACTGGAACGCCCCGTTACCGAAAGGTGCAGACCATTTTCGGATGTGCTGGCTGCACGCACGCTCAACCAGCCCAGCGTTCCATCATGAAAACCGACTTCAACCTGCTGGTTGCGTGCCCCGAAGTTGCTCTCGACCTTCGTTGCCTGCGCTCCTGAAAGTACCGTTGCAGACGCGCTTCCAACCTGAGACACAGGAGCTTTGTCGTTGCTAATGGAAAAGCTGGTGTTTTCCTTCTGCGCCTCGGTGTTCAGAAATCCCGTATGCGCCTGCGCGTGACTGGCCGTCGCGTGCTGGGCCACCGGTGTTGCAGCGGCAACACTGCTGCCACTTACAAAACCAGCACCGGTTACGCTCTGCTGCGAATCGTCCTCAGTATCGAGAGCGCCAATGTGATCCCGCGTGTCAGACTTGGCTTTACCTATCGCTTGCTTGCCCGGTACAGGGCGAACAGCCTCCCGATCTACCGCAATGCCCGCTGTCGATGCAGATTGCACATCACCGTTTATGACCGCTTCATCCTGCGTGTGTTGTGTCTTGGAAGTAGGGCTGCCGGTTGCGGCTGTAGGGAACTGCGTTAAGGCCACACCATTCTTTGCCGTCGGCGTTGTTTCCTGCTGGGAAATTTCAGACTTCTTATCTTCCGAAACATCGCTCGCTGGAACAATTGCCTGCTTCGCAGCGATCGCAAGCTTCGTTCGCACGCCCTGCACCGGCAGGCCTGAATCGGTGGCCTGATCAGCGGTCTTTTTCGGGTCGGTTGTGGAACGGTTGCTCATAGGATTCACGACTGCCATCGCAGCATTCAGGCTTGTTGGGTTCACCTGTTCTTGTGCAATCGCTACGCCTTTTGTGAGTTCCTGTTTCTTTGAGTTCTCTTTTATTCCTGTGCGACTTGTCTTGGAATCGTCGCCTTCGCTCATTGCGGAAGCGGCATCTGCTTTCTTCCCACCCACCGCCTTGCCGGCGCTCTGAAGATCCAAGCCATTCCGTGCAGCCAAATCATCACCATCCTGCTGCTCGACTAGGGCGGTATTTTGTTGGGAAGACTGACCGGGTTGCATTATCTCCACAGGCTTGGCTGAAGTCTGTTGAAGCACTTCAGGGAGAGCACTATCAAGATTGGAAGACGTGTCTGCAAGTGCCTGCGCATCACCGCTGCCGTTCTCTGGCGTCACTTCGTTAGCGTTGTTCTTATCTGTGACACTGCCTGCTGTACGCGCTCCCGATTGGTTGCAGACATCAAGTTTTGAAGAAAGATGAGAGGTGCCTTGAGCGTCTCCCACTTGGCTCAGGTGAGCAGGTGCTCCTGTCTCTTTCCATCCTGCTCTCAGCGAGAGTCCAGTGACTGCACTATCTGAGTCCTGCGCTAGGCTCTGGGACAGCTTCGTTGCGCTTGTGTCACCACTTTGCACAGCCGTAATTCCGCCGTTATTATCAGCTGTTTCAGCGATTAGAGGATCATGAACAGGAGCTTGAATTCCTGGCTGCTGGAAATCGCGCATACCAAGATCCGACGCTCCATTCGACAATGGCATCTGTGTCGAACCGGCGACGCTGCCGATCTGTGAGGGATCAATACCAGTCGCAACTGGCCGACCAATCTGGCCGCTGGATGCAGGACTCACATTCTGCGCAGCCATCAAGGCGGCAAACATACCGCTGTCTGGAGCAGACTGTGAATTGCCTGGGTTTACATTGGCCGGTGCTGTACTCGGCTCAATCAGAGTTTGTGAGATTGCGTTCACGCCCTGAACTTATGCACGGCCCATGCCACGGATTGATATCAGATTCTTAAAACGTTCTATAGCTTTGTAAGAGAGGCTAGCGCTTAACCCTTACTTCAGAAAAGTGCTTAGAGATATCAACTCTTCTGCCGATTGTTACTTAATTTCTATAGACACGCCGTTAATGAAGCCAGCACGTTCAGGCATCACATAACGTTCACGCTGATTCAGGTTGTCTTGGCTTTTAGCTATACACTTTCGCATCGGCTTTGCCGAAGAAGAAAGGACGCAGAGAACAGATCGTCCAGTGCGGCTTGTTCCTTGATCTGTTCTTCGTATTCGGCAGCACCTTTTAAGCGTTCACAAACCTTCTTGATCTGATCGCGCTCTTGCCTTGCCTGGCTTTCCTGCAGCTGAAGAGATTCAGTCTGCATGTCGACTTCGTGCAATGCATGCATGCTGAGATCGATTTTGATGCCCGCCAGTTCCTGTTCCGCGCAGCTCAGCAACCACAAGCCAACGTCAGAAGAACCCGAGAGAATGCCTGCCATGTCGGGACGCGCAGCAAGACGTGCCTGCTGCACTTGGCCGAGGATTTGATCCGCAGCCAATTGGGAGCGTCGGACCTCTGCCGCGGCGAAATCCGCCTGGAGTGAGCGCACCGCGAGAAGGCGGTGTTGCCGTTGAAGCGAGTTCTTCACAGCAGGCCATCCACCCATGCAAACGCCTGCAGTGCTTCTGCCACCGTACAGCTGTCGGCAACACCTTGTTGCAGAAGCGCTCGCAGTTGAGGACGATGCTCAATCGCAAGGTCAAGTTCGCGGTCCGTGCCGGCCCGGTATGCTCCTACCCGCAACAGATCTTCCGAGCGCGCATATGCTGCAAGCAGTCTGCGGACTTTTCGCGCCCGTCCAAGATGTGCGTCCGTCGCGATCGCGGGCATCAAACGACTTAGCGAGCGAAGCACATCGATTGGCGGATACACGCCTTCGCTTGCAAGATCGCGCGAGAGGACGATGTGGCCATCGAGAATCGAACGTGCGGAATCGACAATTGGATCGTTCTCATCATCGCCTTCCATAAGAACGGTATAGAAGCCGGTAATACTTCCCTTCTCGAAATTACCCGCGCGCTCCAAAAGGCGAGCTAACTTGGCGAAAACGGAAGGAGGATAACCTTTGGTCGCAGGTGGCTCCCCAGCCGCGAGTCCGACCTCACGCGCAGCCATCGCAAAACGGGTAAGCGAATCTAGAACTAACAGGACGTGCTTGCCCTGTGCGGCAAAATACTCCGCCGTGGCGGTTGCGGCAAGTGCGGCACGCATGCGCATGAGCGGCGATTCATCCGACGTCGAAACGACCACGACGCTGCGCGCAATGCCTTCTTCTCCAAGAGAATCTTCAAGGAATTCCCGGACTTCGCGGCCACGTTCGCCCACCAGACCAACAACGGTGATATCCGCGCTGGTATTGCGCGTCATCATGCCTATGAGCGTGCTCTTACCCACGCCAGAGCCGCCGAAGATACCGATTCTCTGACCACGGCCTACGGTCAACATCATGTCGATGGCGCGTATGCCTGAATCCAGCGGTTCGCGGATCGGTTCCCGAACAAACGGCTTGGGGCCAAGTCTGTCGAGGGTGAGGGTGGTCTCGGCAAGGATAGCCCTGCCGCCATCCAGGGCCTTGCCATCTCCGCCAAGTACACGGCCGAGCATGCTCTGACCTACGGGCATCGATGCAGAACCACCTGCGATCATGAGCCTGTTTCCACGCTTTACGCCTGTGGTTGTGGCCAGCGGCATGGCGATGGTACGGCTACCGCGAAAACCGACAACCTCCGCGGAGTGTCGGCTGCCATCGATACAAACGATCTCGCACGTGTCCCCAAGCGCACAGCTCAGGCCTTCCGCTTCAATGCTGTTTCCATTCGCTTCGGTAATCGTTCCGAAGCTACGTATGGGCTTCATTTGCGCGAGTGAATCGAAGTAGGGCTGCAGCATACGTTCCTTTAAAGCGATACAGCAGGTTTGCGGCCAATCAGTTCAAAGAATCCTCGCTCAATTTCCTGCAATTGCGCGCGGACACCTAGTTCTACCGTTCCCGTAGCCGTCTCCAAAAGGCATTCGCCCGGCTGCAATGTTGCGTCTGCCATGACCTTCAGGTTGTTTGCTTCCTCAGCCATAGATCGCGACCACGCATCGGCTTCTCCAGTTGCTACACGCAGGGTAGCCTCTGTGCCATCGTTAAGCTGCTCCAAAGCAACCTTGGCCGCACCGGCGAGCAGCGTCGGGTCCATTGAAGCTTCGCGGTGGAGCACGCGCTCGGCAATTGCGAGTGATAGGCGAACGACTTCTCGTTCTAGGCCGATGAAATATCGCTGTTTCTCATTCAGAAATCCTTCTACCGCCTTTGCGATTCCCTGGCGTTCCTGTTCGACGCGGGATTCCATCTGTTGCACGGCATGTGCGATGCCTTCGCGAAGTCCCGCCTCCCGTGCTTCCGCGGCAATCTGTTCCACGTCCGGGCCGCTGGGCTGCTCCACTATGACCTCGGCAGACATTTCCGCTGGCATGAAGGTATCCATGTTGCGAAAAAAGAGAGGTGTAGGCGCTGCTATCTCGGGCGCTGAAAGTAACTCACGCATTTCCAAACTCACCTTCAACCCGCCCGCGTACCGGCCCCATGGTTTCCATATCTTCTTGCATCATTTCGACCGCCCGCGAGCTCATGGCCCGGAACAAATGCGCACGCAGGTTTTCATCTGCGGTCTTGAGCGCCATTGCCAGGGTGCGCTTATCCGCCGCGCCAACCAGCTCACGGATGCTTCCCGCAGGAACGGTGAGCAGATCATCGAAGGTAAACATCAAGTTACGAATGCCCACAGCGAGTACCGGCTCCCGCGATTCGATCTGCTCAAGAATGCTCTTGCTGGCACCCTGTTCCAACCGGTTCAGCAGGTCTGCAACGGCGCGGAAACCTGCGTAGCTCTGGCGCCCGTTTACACCGAGCGCGTGCATGCGCTTGTACAGAATCAGAGCAACTTTCTGCGCCATTTCCGGCGAAAACTGCCGCATCTCCGCAAGCCGGCGAACGGCTTCCACTCTTAGGTCTTCTCGGAGTTGCATCAACACGGCCGATCCACGTTTCGGATTCAAGTGGGCAAGCACGAGTGCTACCGTCTGCGGATGTTCGCCTTCCAAAAACTTACTAAGTTGTGTCGGATCCATCTTCTGAAGCGCCGCAAGATCACCGGTAGTGCGATCCCGCATACGGGTTACTTCACGCAGCAACTCATCGGCCCTCTGCTTGCCAAAGGCTTCGTTGAGAAGGCGTGCCGCATACTCCGGACCACCGTGCAAAACATACTGCTGGGTCGTTTGCAGGGTATGGAATGCGTAGAGAACTTCGGTCTGCTCTTCCGGCGTGACCTTTGTAACTCGAGATATTTCCTCGGTAAGTTTCTGGATATCTCCTTCCCCCAGGCCACGCAGAAGCGACTTGGAGGCTTCATCCCCAAGAGTCATTACGAGGATGGCTGCCTTGCGGAGCCCAGTCATTTTGTCGGTGAGCCCTTTGCCATTGCTGGAGGCCGGCCCCGGAAGCTGCGGAATGGTCGCGAGTGAAGCCATGATTAATCAGCCTCCGGTCCGGCGATCCATGACTCAAGCAGGCGGGTGCTGCCCTGTGGCTGCGCATGGATCTGAGACGATACCTGGTCAAAGATGGATTGGGCTGGATTCGGCGCGTTGAAAGCCCGTCGTTCTCCGCTGGTCTGCGAGTCCGTTTGTTCGTCACCAGCTTCGATCTGTGCCGGAGTGGAACCGGCGAGCGCCATCATGGGAGCAGGCGGTTCCAGCAGCCGCGTGGCCTGCTTGCCAAGCGGACGCAGGACAGCGAAGCCAAGAATGAGCAGGCATGCGCCCATACCCAGGGTGCGAAGCAGAGATGGTTGCGAACGAAGCAGATCGCGTGCGCTGGTGCCAACGCGGTCCATCAACGCTGGGGGCGCGAGCTGCACGTTGCTAGAAAAGGCGATGTTCTGCAGCACCACTTCGTCGCCACGCTTGGACTCAAAGCCTACCGCAGCCTGAGCAAGCTGCTCCATGCGGTGCATCTCGTCGGCGGAGCGTGGCTTCCACATCGTTTTTGCCTGCTTACCGGAAAGGTCGGTAATCTCACGGTCGTTGATCACGATGGCGGCGGCCACACGGCGTACCCGGCCCGGCCCCTCCTCCATGTGCGAAACATGATGAGAGACAGCAAAGCTGCTGGATTCTTCACGGCTTACCTGCGTCTGGCCAGTCGGTCCGGGCAGGGTGGTTGCTGCCGCAGCGGCGGCGGGTGTCGTACCGTTCGTCGGGGTGTTCTGCACCGGGGTAGCGACAGGAGCGTTGCTGACCGTACCCGCAGCACCGCTGGCTTTCGTGGTCTGTGCCGTCTGTTCTGTCTTCTGGGTGCTTACCGGCACCGCGCCAGACGGGTCATAGACGTCGTCTGTGCGCTCTTCCGTGCCCTGCTGATAGCTGATATTCACCGTTGCGTGAACGTTGCCGGCACCCGCAAGCGGTTCGAGAACTGCAATCAGCTTCTGTTCCAGTGAGGCTTCTTCCTGGTGCTCGCTCGCCTGTGTCGTTGGGCTGCTCAAGTTCACACGCCCGTCCGCATCCGTCAGCGTGACGGAACCAGGCTGCAATCCCTCAACCGCACTCGCAACCATGTTGCGGATCGAATCAGCTTCTTCGCGAGGAACAGCGGAGTGCTTCAGTTTCAAAATCACACTTGCCTTGGCTGGCTGGTCTTCACTGCTGAATGCGCCCTGCTTTGGCAATACGATGTGCACGCGCGCGGACCGGACTGCGTCCATCGTTTCAATCGTGTGCTCAAGCTCGCCTTCCAAAGCGCGCTGGAAGTTCACCTTCTCGTCGAATTCCGAGCCAACCCAGTTCGGCTTGTCGAAGAGTTCAAAGCCAAGCCGGCCAGACTGCGGCATGCCCTTGGCGGCAATGGCGACGCGTGCCTTGTCCAGATTCTCCGCGGCTACCTGAATGGCCGTGCCATCCGGGGTCGTCTGGTAAACGAGACCGGCCGAAGACAACTGCTGTTGCACCTGAGCGGCGTCGCGCGCATCAAGCCCGGAGAAGAGTGTGCGCCAGTCGGTGCGGCTGCTCCACCATGAGGAAATGCCAGCCAACGCCACAAAAGCAACTACGGAGAGTACCAGCAGCCTGCGCTGCGCAGCCTGCATGGCAGACCAGCGCTGACGCAGCACGTTCGTGCCGGCGCTGAGCTTTCCCGCGATACCTGCCTGCTGTGCTTCCTGACTCATCTTCTCCAGACCTGTTTCCGATCGTGTATTTGCGAATTCTTAGAACTGCATCTGCATCATCTGCTGATAGGCAGACACAGCCTTGTTCCGCACTTGGAGTGCCAATTCAAACGCAAGTTCAGAACGTTGTGTCGCAATCATTGCGTCGTGCACCTCAACACCCTGCCCGTTCAGGAGACCGACCACGGAGCTTTGAGCGTCGTTATCCATCTTTGTTACCTGTTGCGAAACGGACTTGAAGATATTGCCGAAGGCGCCATCGTTCTCCGCGGTGCCGGTCTGGCTCTTTGAGGCACCGCCTAGGGCGCCTGTTCCCAGCCGAACTCCTAAACTTGCTGCATCGATCGGATTCATAGGACTTCTCGCCTTACTTCAGAATTTCCAGAGATGCCGTCAGCATTCCCTTTTCCGCCTGCAGCGCGCTGGCGTTCAGGCTGTATGCCCTGCTTGCGCCCATCAGATCGACCATTTCAGAAATGGGATTGATGTCCGGGTAAGCCACATAGCCATTCGCGTCCGCGTCAGGATGGGAAGGGTCATACCGCATCACCGGCGGGGCTGAACTTTCAACTACTTCGGAAACCGAGACTCCGGCCTGACTCGCAGCCGCACTGTTTCCGGCGTTATGAAAGGCAGAGGCAAATGGAGAACCGTCACCTTGTGCAAGAATTACGTGCTTGCGCTGGTAGGGTGTCCCATTCTCAGTGCGAGTCGTCTCAGCGTTCGCCATGTTGGCGGCGCTTACTTCAGCCCGCTGCCGTTGTACGGTCAGGCCGGAACTGCTCACACTCATTACGCCAAAAAGATTCATGGTTCTTCCTAGTGACCGTCTGACTTGATTGCTTCGGACAACATGCTGAATTGGTGCTTCAGAAGTTCGATACCGGTCCGGAACTGGAGATGTGTTTCGGACATCTGCATCGATTCCATGTCCATCGAAACCTTGTTGCAGTCTGGCCGTGAAATCAGGCCCTGAACTTCGTTCGCTTCAACCGGCGCTGCCGTACCATGCGTATCCAATGCCTGCGAGAATGCCGATTGAAAGTCGATGCCCGCAGTGCGGTAGCCGGGGGTGTCGATGTTCGCCATATTCGAGGCCGTGACACGCATACGCTGGGACTGCAGGTCCAGGTATCTCGTCAGTGCATCTGCTACAGGCATTTCCATGGTCGGTTCTCAAGTCTTCCTGTGTTTCGACGAAACAAGGTGCACGTTCCATGC
>CALMAP010000176.1:0-1907 GCA_937859825.1 uncultured Terriglobus sp.
CCTCAGAGCGGCGCATATGCGTATGCGGCGGCATCGTGTTCCAGTTGGAACCGGCCTCGAGCAGCGTAAAGCCCATAACGAGCTGGCAGCTCTTCAGGCCGTCCGCGTAAATGGCTTTGTAGATCGAACGCTTGTTGCAGGTCTCCACCGCACCCAGCTTCAACGGCTCCAAGTCGGCGAACTTCACCATTGCAGTGGGATACACCGCGTGCGCCGGGTAGCTCAGGAGATAGAAAGCCGCGGGATCGTTCTCGTTCTCGCTCGCAAAACTCACTTCCCTGCTACCACGGCCGGCGTAGACACAGTCCAGCTTGTCCGTTGCAAAGACGTTCCCGTCTACCGTGACGGAGCCCTTGCCCCCTACGTTCAGGATGCCGAGTTCGCGACGCTCCAGAAAGTACTCCGCGCGCAGTTCCGGTGCTGTCTCCAGCTTCAATGATGCGACAGTTGGAACAGCCGAGCCGATCACCGTGCGGTCGAGGTCTACATACGTGAGCGAAAGTTCTCCCGGCTTGAACTGATCTTCCAGCAGGAAAGTGCTCCGCAGTTCATCCGTGGCCATGCGTGGGTAGCGGACCACGTCCGCCATTTGCACCAGCTTCATCTGCATCTCTCCATTTTCGCGCGGACTACTTTGCCGCGGGTGCCTGCACCTTGATGACGTAGTAAAGAAAGTACTTGCCGTCGGCCACAACAGTCTGGTGCGGTGTGCCAGGAGCGATGTGGATGACGTCGCCCTTGCGCATCACGTGTTCCACGCCACCTACTACCTCTTTGCCGCGCACCTCGCCGGACGTAGTTTCTTTCGCGTCAACGATGGTGCCGCCAATGCGCTCTGTTGCTTCGCCCTCCAGGACGATGAAGATGTCGTTCCAGTCGCGGTGCTGCTCTGCGCCGCCGGGCTTTGTTCGTGCGGTGAGCATGGTCAAATGGCCGGGGTACTTCTCAAGCGTCACGCTCACGATCCCATCCGGGCGAGACTTCGCCTGCTCCAGGAATTCGTGCGCCTGCTTCTCAATCTGAACGCCGGTACGCTGCTCGAAGGGTGCCGTCGAGATTGCTGGTGTGGTTTGCGCCGCCATCACTAACGGAGAGAATGCCGCAAGAGCACCTGAACTTATCGCTGCTTTGAACGTACGTATCCGCATCTGCCGCTCCTCTACTGATTTACGCCACTGGCGAGAAAACCGCCGTCCACCACAAGTATCTCGCCGGTCACGAAGCTGGCCGCGTCGCTCGCCAGATAGATTGCCGCACCCACCGTCTCTTCCGTCTGGCCGAAACGATTCATGGGCGTGCGCATGCGCAGTTCCTTGCCGCGCTCGCTCTTGTCCAGCAGCTCGGCGTTCAGAGCAGTGCGGAAGACCCCCGGCGCAATCGCGTTCACGGTCACGCCGCGCGCGCTCCACTCCACCGCCAGCGAGCGGGTCAGTGCGCCCACGGCGGCCTTGCTTGCAGCGTAGGCAGTCACTTCCTTGAGCGAAACGAACGTATTCAGCGAGGCGATGTTAATGATGCGTCCGTAACCGCGATCGAGCATGGCCTTGCCGAAGATCTGGCAGGCGCGCAGCGTGCCGGTCACGTTTGTGTCCATGATGTCGTTCCACGTCTCTTCGCTGACTGTGAGCGTGGGTTCACGCTTGATCTTGCCTGCGCAGTTGATCAGGATATCGACCTGGCCGAAGGCGTCAAGCGTGCCTGCCAGCACGCCCTCCAGCGAAGCACGATCGCCCACGTCGGAAGCGATGCGCAGGGCTTTGCTGCCTGCGCTCTCGATCTTCGCAGCGGCCTCTTCCACCTGCTCCATGCGACGAGAGGTAGGCACCACGTTTGCACCAGCCTCGGCGAGGCCGACCGCCATCGCCAGTCCAATGCCGGAGGTGCCACCGACCACAACCGCCGTCTTA
>CALMAP010000176.1:1917-7112 GCA_937859825.1 uncultured Terriglobus sp.
CCCGTCAGATCAAATAACTTACTTGCCACGTTGCTCCTCGTGTCTTTCCGGATGCATTTACGCCAGCTATTCCCGCTTCAAGATTTCGTCGACAACCTGTTCCGGTGTGCGGTCGTTCGTTACCTTGACCGCGTCATCCGGGACTTCAAGCGTTGCAAATTGGCTGTCCAGAAGGTTGTTGTTCATGAAGGTGTGTTTGCGCTCGGCGAGCCGGGACGCGATCATCTCTTTCGTGCCTTCAAGTAGAACAAAGTCAAGATCACCGGCGGGGATTCCCTTTAGCAGAACGTCGCGATAGACCTTCTTCAAGGCCGAACAGGCGAGAACGCAACCAGTGCCGTGCG
This sequence comes from uncultured Terriglobus sp., assembly GCA_937859825.1. Taxonomy (GTDB): domain Bacteria; phylum Acidobacteriota; class Terriglobia; order Terriglobales; family Acidobacteriaceae; genus Terriglobus. The sequence goes on from CALMAP010000176.1 coordinate 2,262, forward strand.
TGGCGTGGTCGCAGAGAATGCCGTTCAGGGTCTGCAGCCAGGGCCAGCGGTCCTCGTCCGTAAGTGGATGGCCCGCCTGCATCTTGTCCTTGTTCGCCTGCGGATGATAGTCGTCTGCATCTTCGAACTTCACACCAATGCGCTTCGCCAGAGCAGTGCCGATGGTCGTTTTGCCGGACCCGCTCACACCCATGATGACGAACAGCTTCTTGGTTTTCCGGTCTGCGTTCGGGCTCACAGCTTGTATACCTTTCGTGCGAGGTTCACTGTCAGATCCTGAATCAGTTCGAAGGCTTCGTCCTCGTCGATGCGGTGTTCCGCAACTAGTCGCCCAAGAAAAGCGCAGTCGACGCGGCGGGCGACATCGTGCCGGGCAGGAATCGAGAGCAAGGCGCGGGTGTCGTCGTTGAAGCCGGCGGTGTTATAGAAGCCAGCCGTTTCCGTGACCTGCTCGCGGTAGCGCATCATGCCCTCAGGCGAATCATGGAACCACCACGCCGGACCGAGCCGCAGGCAGGGATAGTGCCCGGCCAGCGGAGCCAGTTCGCGCGCGTAAGTAGACTCGTCCAGCGTGAAGAGCACAAAGGTAAAGCCGGGTTCGTTGCCGTATTTCGAGAGCAGCGGTCGAAGGGAGCGCACGTACTCAGTCGGTGCTGGGATATCCGCCCCCTTGTCACGCCCGAACTTTTTGTAGACCTGCGTGTTGTGATTGCGGATGGAACCGGGATGCAGTTGCATTACCAGACCGTCTTCTACGCTCATGCCAGCCATCTCGGTCAGCATTTGCGCCTGAAAGAGCTCGCCGTCCTCGGGCGTGGCCTTACCTGCGTAAATGCGGCCGTAAAGAGCTTCCGCCTCGGCCCTTGGCAAATCAGCGGTGCGTGCGGTCAGGTGGCCATGGTCGGTCGCGGTGGCACCCATGCTCTTGAAGAAGACGCGCCGGTTACGCAGCGCGGCAAGATAACCCGAGTAGGTGCTGACGTCTTCCCCAGTGATCTCACCAAGCTTGTCGATGTTGCCGCGGAAATCCGCAAACTCAAAGTCAATGACCGAGTCAGGCCGGAAGGTCGGCACAACCCTTCCCTTCCAGCCGGAGTCCCGGATCGCCCTGTGGTGCTCGAGCGTGTCAAGCGGCGAGTCGGTCGTCGCAAGCACTTCGAGCTTGAAGCTGTCGTAGAGGGAACGCGGCAGCAGCGCAGGTGTTTTCAGCGCCCTTTCGATCGTGTCGTAAACCACATCGGCGTTCTCAGGCCGCAGACGCTCCTCTAGTCCAAATAGCGAACGAAATGCATAGTCGATCCACATGCGGGTGGGCGTGCCGCGGAAAAGGTAGTAGTGTTTCGCAAAAATGCGCCACACCTCACGCGGATCGGCTTCGTGGCCGCTGATCCCCAGAGACTCCAGAGAGACGCCCTGTGAGTAGAGCATGCGGAAGATGTAGTGGTCGGGCTGAATGAACAGGGCCGACGGATTGGTAAATGGCTCGTTCTTCGCGAACCAGCTCGGGTCGGTGTGGCCGTGGGGGCTGATGATGGGCAGGTCGCGGGCGACCGCGTAGAGCTTGCGCGCGACTTCACGCGCGGCGGGTTCTGAGGGAAAGAGCCGGTCTTCGTGCAACAACATGGTCGAGCGATCTCCTGAAACCTTCGAACCGTTTCGATGCGAGGCACAGCAAGCGTATCAAACGTGCCGCTCGACTGGCGTGTGCCGTACATTGCGAGTGTTCCCGCGGCGCACTTTGATTTAGCTTGCTTCTATGCCCTCCCGTTCTGTCCGGCATTCCCTGTGCTCTTCTGTGCTGACTTCAGCAGCCGCTTTGCTACTTGCCTGTTCCGCAATGGTGCATGCCACGGCCCAGCAAGCTGCGCAACTGACCCTGGTGCCCATGCCGCGCGAGATGCAGGTGGCGCAGACGCTGCCTCTATCGAACGGCGTAAGCGTGCTGTGCAACGGATGCGATGTCGACGACCGCTTTGCCGCAGAAGATCTGACTGCCAGTCTGCGTGGCATGGGCATCGCGACCGCAACCGGCTCACCCGTAAGCATCACGCTGCTGCGCTCTACCAGCGCAGAAGGAAGGCAGGCATTAGGCAGCACGGCCTTTTCGCCGGAGATGCAAGCCGAGGGTTACGTGATCGTGCCGCGTGGCAACGGTCTAGCCGTGATTGGGGCGACTCCTTCGGGCGTCTTCTACGGAGCGCAGACAGTCAAGCAATTGGTCGAGAACAATACACCGGGCAACGGCAGCGCCGCCGTGCTGCACGTTGCGAGCATTCGTGACTGGCCAGCAATGAAGTATCGCGGCCTGCACGACGACCTTTCGCGCGGTCCGGTGCCCACGCTGGAATTTCAGAAGAAGCAGATCCGCACGTTCGCCGCATACAAGATCAACGTCTATTCGCCGTATTTCGAGAACACGATGCAGTACCTCTCGGACCCTCTGGCATCACCCCCGGGAGGCTCGATCACGCCCGCAGAAGCACGGGAACTGGTCAGCTATGCGCAGAAGTACCACATCACTGTCGTTCCTGAGCAGGAAGCCTTCGGTCACCTTCACTTCATGCTCAACACGGAGCTCTACGCGCCGCTGGCTGAGACGCCGCATGGCCACGTGCTGGCACCGGGTGCACCGGGAGTGATCCCGTTCGTGCATCGCATGTTCACCCAGCTTGCGCAGGACTACCCGGGGCCGTTCCTTCACCTTGGTGCGGACGAAACGGCGGAACTTGGCAAGGGTGCGACCAAGTCCGATGTGGACGCGCGTGGCCTTGGCACCGTCTATCTTGATTTTCTGCAGCGCATCGTGACTGACCTGAAGCCGTTGAACCGCCGCTTTCTCTTCTGGGGCGACATCGCTATGAACGAGCCGAAGCTACTCGCGGCCATGCCGGACAGTTTCAAGCAAAGCACCGTCGCGGTTGCGTGGGAGTACAACCCACACCCTTCGTTCCTTCGGTACGTGAAGCCATATACCGATGCCAGGATGGAATGCTGGGTCGCGCCCGGCGTGAATAACTGGAACCGCATCTTTCCGGACAACAACCTGGCACTGCCAAACATTCAAGGGTTCACCGCGCAGGGTCAGGCCTCGGGCTGCACCGGCCAGCTCAACACCGTGTGGGATGACGATGGCGAAGCTCTCTTCAATGCGAACTGGTATGGCGTGCTCTTCGGCGCGGCAGCGGCGTGGCAGCCGGGTGAGAGCTCGATCCCACAGTTCCAGCATTCCTATGGCCGCGTCTTTCACGGCGACCCCACAGGCAAGATCGACCAGGCAGAGCAGGAGCTGATGGCCGCGCATCTGCTGCTGAAGGACACCTATACGAAGGGTGGTGACGCGAACGACTTCCTCTTCTGGGTCGATCCCTTTACCCCGGAGGGCCAGAATATTAACGCGAAACTTCGCCCGCTGCTGAAGGATCTGCGACTGCATGCCGAGCGTGCTCTGGTGCTGGTAAGGGAGGCACGCAATGCGGGAACGTTGCGTGAGAACGACGCGCTTGACGTGATGGAGCTTGCCGCGCGCCGCATCGACCTGCTGGGCCAAAAATTCCAGATCAGTGACGAGATCTCCATGCTTTACGCGAAGGCCTACGCGCTGCAAAGCAGCAAGGTGCGCACCGACCGGTCTGACCTGATGCGGTCCACCAGCGACATTGCACACCCCAATGGTGTGCAGGGCAAAATGGAAGACCTGCGCAACAATTACAGCATGCTGCGCGACCTGTACGAAGAGGCATGGCTCAAGAGCTACCGACCCTATTACTTGCACAACATGAGCGAGCGCTATACCCTCGCCACGGACATGTGGATCAAACGTGGAGACGAAGTCCGGGCAGCACGGCGTGCGTGGAACGACACCGGCATTCTGCCGCCCGCATCGCAGCTCGGCATACCATCCGTACCCGCAGGCATTCCTCCGCAGACCACAACACAGCCGCCCGTCCAATGAGTGGGCTACGCGCCATCACGGCAGACCGCCTCATCCGCGGCAACGATGTTCTGGAGCGGCCATTGCTCTTTCTCGACGACGGCCACATCACACGCATTACCAGTCAGAATGCGGAAACGGCCCCTGCCGGCACGCTTGAACTCGCAGGCAAAACGCTCGCATCCGGCTTTTTCGACATTCACGTGCACGGTGCAGGTGGCCGCGACGTGATGGAAGGCTCAAAGGAAGCCGTGATCACGACCGGGTGCGTGCTCGCGAAGTTCGGCACCACAAGCTTTCTCGCCACCACAGTGACCGCATCAGTCGACCACACGCTGCGCGCGCTGGAGACGATCGCCGATGCAATCGAGTCCGAACCGAAGCAGGGTGAGGCACGGCCGACAGGCGTCCATCTGGAAGGTCCTTTTCTTTCGCACAGCAAGCGCGGTGTCCATCCACCGGACCAGTTGCAGCCGCCTTCCGTGGAACTGTTCGAGCGCTTTCGCGAAGCGGCCCGCGGACACATTCGGCTGATGACGATTGCACCGGAACTGCCCGGGGCTCTTGAACTGGTTCGGCATGTTGCCGCACTCGGCATTCGCATTTCGCTCGGCCACTCCAACGCACTAGCGGCGGAAGCGCGTGCGGGAATCGCGGCAGCTCGTGAGGCGGGCAGAGGTGCGGGTAACCCGCATGTTTCCGCCACGCACACGTATAACGCCATGCGTGGCTTCGACCATCGTGAGCCGGGGATGCTCGGCGTGGTACTGGATAACCGGGAACTCTACGCGGAGTTGATCTGCGACGGCGTGCACACCACGGCTGAAGCGGTGCGACTCTGGCTATTGTGCAAAGGTTACGACAGAGGCATTCTCGTCACGGACGGCATGGCCGCCACAGGCATGCCGGATGGCCAGTAC
>CALMAP010000176.1:7122-9834 GCA_937859825.1 uncultured Terriglobus sp.
GGTCAGTAACGGAGTGTGCATGTCCGGCGGCGTACTGGCCGGCTCGGTACTCACCATGAACCGTGCGGTCGAAAACCTGCAGCGTTTCACCGGAACGAGCCTCGAGACAGCGGTGCGGCTCGCCACGCGCAATCCCGGCAATCTGATCGGCACGCCGCACTTAGGCAATCTCCACGAGGGAGGAGAAGCCAACCTGACGATCTTCGACGAAGATGGTGCGTTTGCGGGAACCATTGTGCGCGGTCAGCCTCTCGACTGAAGTAAGGCCGCTGACACCGCGCGGGTCTTCCCCTACACTGCCTCTATGCCGTCACGGCTTCACGCCTTTGATCTCGCCCTGATTGCCGTCTACCTTGTCGGCATCACGCTCTTCGGCCTGCGTTTTCGCAAGCAGGAAAAGTCGCTCTCCAGTTATTTTCTTGCCGGCCGCAGCGTGCCATGGTGGGCCATTGCCCTCTCTATCGTCTCGGCGGAGACCAGCACGCTCACCATCATCAGCGTGCCCGGCATTGCGTTCGGCGGCAATTTCACTTTCCTGCAGCTTGTATTCGGCTACATGGTGGGGCGCATCGTGCTCTGCGTACTGTTTCTGCCGCGCTACTTTCAGGGTGAGCTGTATACCGCGTACCAGTTGATCGACCGGCGATTTGGGCCGGTGCTGCACAAGGTGACCGCTGGGCTTTTCCTTCTAACGCGCGCGGCGGCGGAAGGCGTGCGCGTCTTTGCGGTCTCCATCGTGGTGGGGCTTGCTATTGGCACGAACGATATTGCCAGCATTGCGCTCATCACCGCGCTTACCGTGCTGTACTCCTTCGAGGGCGGCATGACCGCCGTGATCTGGACAGACGTGGTACAGATGCTGCTCTACATCGCGGGCACGATCGTGGCGCTGTTCACACTGGATGCAAAGGTCAGTGGCGGATGGTCGACGATCCATGCGGTGACCGCCGCTGCGGGCAAACTGCAGATGTTCGATTACACGATGAATCTTACGACGACCTACACCTTCTGGGCGGGCGTGCTCGGTGGAGCGTTTCTTACCATGGCCTCGCACGGCACCGACCAGTTGATGGTGCAGCGGCTGCTTGCGGCAAGGAACCTGCGCGAGTCGCGTGTGGCGCTGCTGGCGTCGGGTGGGGTGGTTCTGCTGCAGTTCTCCCTTTTCCTCATCATCGGAGCTGGGCTGTTCGTCTTCTATGGCCAGCACCCGCAGGCGCAGACCGTGCATGCGGCGGACCGCATCTTTCCCGCCTTTATCGTGCAGCAGATGCCCATTGGCGGCCGGCCTGCTGGTCGCGGCCATTCTTGCCGCGGCCATGTCGAACCTTTCGGCGGCACTCAATTCGCTCTCATCCACCACGGTGGTGGACTTCTACCTGCGGGTGCGACCGCAAAGCACCGACCGCGCACGCAACTTCGTTTCGCGCGTGAGCACGGTGCTGTGGGCGCTGGTGCTCTTCGCAATCGCCGTGTATTCCGTAACCAATGGAGGCAAGGGTCACGTGGTGGAAACAGGTCTGTCGATTGCATCCGTTGCGTACGGTTCGCTATTAGGTGTTTTCCTGCTGGGCACACTCACGAAGTTCGCAACGGAACTGGGAGCCACTATTGGCATGGTTGTCGGCTTTGCCTTGAACCTCGCATTGTGGCTGCAGCCGCATGCAGTACAGATCGGGGGCCATACGCTGCCGAAGGTGGCTTATACCTGGTATGTATTGATCGGCTCGGTTGTCACATTTCTTATCGGCGCATTGATCAGCATGGCGCGACCGCGTCGGTCTGTGGCTGCAATGGTCTTCTGTGCGCTGCTCCTTTTGTCTTCAGCCAAGGGAACGGCACAGTCCATCAACGCTCCAGGCGCGGCGGCATCTGCCGCGGATTTTTCAGCGGTCGACGCAATGATCAACGACGGCATCGCCCACAAGAGCCTGCCGGGAGCGGTGCTGATCGTGGGCCACAACGGCACCATCGCTTACCATCACGCGTACGGCAATCGATCTGTCGATCCAGCCATCGAAGCCATGACCGAAGACACCATCTTCGACATGGCGTCGCTCTCCAAGTGCCTCTCTACTGCGACCTCCATCATGCAGCTTTACGAACAGGGCAAGCTGCAGTTCGATGATCCGGTCGCAAAATACCTGCCAGAATTTTCTGTCAACGGCAAAGGCACGATCACCATCCGGCAACTGCTCACCCACTATTCCGGCCTCAAAGAAGATGTGGTGCTGACCGACGCATGGTCAGGCAAGGCTGAAGGCGTGAAACGCGCGATGGAAAGCGTGCCTTACGGGCCTCCCGGGCTCACCTTCAAGTACTCCGACATCAACTTCATTACGCTTGGCGTGCTGGTCGAGAAGCTCTCAGGCGAGCCGCTGCAGGAGTACGCGGCCAAACACATCTTTAAGCCGCTCGGTAGGACTGACACGCGTTACCTGCCGCCGGCATCAGAGGTAGCTCGCATCGCGCCCACTGCCCACAACGACGACAAGCCGATGACGCACGACGAGATGCTGCGCGGCATCGTGCACGACCCCACCACGCGCCGCATGGGCGGTGTTGCGGGACATGCAGGGCTCTTCTCTACTGGCCACGACACCTCGATCTTTGTGCAGGCATTGCTGGACCGCCACGCGGGCAGAGCAAGCAAGTTCACAATTAAGACTGAGACGCTGCGCATCATGTGCCAACCTGAGCAGCCCGCCGCGGGCA
>CALMAP010000177.1 GCA_937859825.1 uncultured Terriglobus sp.
GTGTATTGCTGCCGAGTCCAGAGCTGCTTCCGTTCAGGCTTCCAAGACTGCCGCTGCCACTCTCACCCGGGCTGCCGCCGAAGATGCTGACCCGCGCTTTTAGCAGATCCACACGGGGGTCATAGAGAAACTCCCAGTCTTCGATATTGCTGCTGCCGTTCCACTCGACGATTCCCGATCCGCTCTTGCTGCTGCCCACGCCCACAATGGCCCCCTTACTGCCCTGGAACTGCGTCGCGCTCGTCCCCCCCAAAGTGCTGCTCGAGGAGCTGGAAATGTTTGTGCCGCCGGTGGACCCAGAATAGCTGCTGCTGCCGGAACCGAAGCTATTGCCGAAGGTCGAGGGAGTTGAACTCCCGAAGCTGCTACCGCCGCCGATCCCCGTACCGCCGGAGTTGCTCTGTGCACTCCCAGGGCCGGTGCCGATGCCGGAAGCGGAGCCGGCCATGCTGCCGAGACTTCCTTGGGCAAATCCCTCTAATTCCTCCCCAAAGAAACCCTTCACGGTGGTTTTGGCTTCGCCCAGGTGAATAAGGCGATACTCCCCTCCGGTAAGGGGGTCTTTGTACTGCTGGCGCAGAAAGTGCTGATTGTTCTGATTCAGGAGCTGGTCGACCGAGTTGGGATAGGTCTTGAATTTGGCGTAGTAATTGTGGATCGCGCGGACGTATTGCAGTGCGCGTTGTTTCGACTCAACCTCTTTGTCTCGTTCCAAAGAACGGGCGACCGTGGGAGCCGCAATGGTAAGTAAAAGCGCCATCAGAAAGATGGCAACCACCAGCGCAAGGAGCAGGTAACCCCCCTCCCCCGGCGACGCCTGAATGGCAGGACCAGCTTGGGGGAGGGCACGATCGGTCCTGCGGTTTGTCGGCATGCGAGCCATGGTTACTGGGTTGCGAGCGGCAGACGCTGGCGATTGTTATTCGTCAGGTCTGTAACCTCTACCGAGTTGGACGCAATCGGGCCCACCTTGTAGCGGCGGCTGACGATATCGCCTTCCGAAGCGATGAAGACGTCGTCCCCTTTCAGGAAAAAGGCCTGCCTACTGCCTCCCTCCCGCGTTGCCGTTCCAAAAAACTTAAGATCGATCGGCGGCGGCAAAGGTGGGCCTGTGTTTACCACCGTTTGCACCGGCTGCGGAGTGGTGCGTACCGGTGCAATCGGTTTCGGAATTTCAATCTTCTGCACCGGCGCGGAGTTCAATGAGAAGATGTTCCGCCCTTTTCCGCTGTAGAGCAGCGCCTCACTCAGCAGCATTCCCTCAGGGTGCAGTGTGGGGTCGAGCGAAGCCTTGCCTGAGTGGGTTGCGACGGGACTTGGTGTGGACTGCCTAAACGTTACGGGAGCCGAAGGGGCAACTGTGTTCTCAGGACCGCTGCTACCGGCAAAGTTGTAGATCATGAATCCCAGCGCAAATACCCCGAGGGTGCTGGCAGCGATAAGCTTCTTGCGGTCTTCCGCGCCGATCTTCATGGGCGGCTCCCGCTTTCCGCCTGGGCTGCCGCCAGGCCGGGCATCGGCTCGCGCAGATAGGTGGCGATGCGCAGCCGCAGGTTCACCAGTCCGTTCTGTTGACCGCTGAGGGTGATGTTCTCAATTACAAAAAAGCTGCGGTCCCGCTCCAGCCCGTTAATAAAGAGTGCAAGCGGGGTGTATTCCCCAGTGACGGCCGCATCGATACGGGTGGCCGTCAGTCCATTTACTGGCGCAGTTTGCACGTACTGCACACGGGAGAGCCTTACGCCAGTGCGCTTGCTCAACACGCCGAGTTCCGCAGCCACATCGGCATAGCCGAAGGGAAGGCGCGATCTGTAGAATGCGGCAGCTTGCTCCTGCGATGCGAGCAGCTTGTCATCCAGACCGCGTAGCGGGCGCGCAGCTATCTCAGCCGAAGCCTGTTGAGACTGCGCGGCGGCAATGGCGTCGGCGGCACGCGCACTGCCGCCCGTGCCCACCAGCACCAGTTGAATGACCAGCCAGACGTTCGCTACCAGCAGCAGAGCGCCAACCGCCACGTGCACGTTCAGCGGCGACATCCATGTCTTTACCAGATCCAGCCGGGCTTCCGCCCGGTTTGCCACGACAGGAGCGGTGCTCATTGCGAAGCTCCTTCGTCAGCAGCATCTGCGGCAGCCACCCTGGCCCGAGACTGGCGCTCGCGCACACGCGGCTGCAGCGGGTTGTAACCCGCAACAATGTCGAAATCGACCGGAGGCGTCACTCCTAAACCCGCTGTTGTACCACTACCCCGTGCCGCAGTCTGTGCAGCGTTGCCGGAAAGGTATGCCGCCGGGACCGCAATGCCGCTGCCTTTATCCTGCTGTTGCTGCGCCTCGCCCACAAGACGAGGAGCAATAAAGCGGTGCGAGGCTTCAAGATTGCGCACCAGTTGCACCGAGTTTTCGCGTGGGCCACTCACCCGCATGCGGATGCTGACCTCTCCGTTTGTCGCAATCTGTGGATCGATGCTGGTCACCTGCAGGCCTGCGGGAAGAACGTCCTCGAGGTCCATCAGCACCGCAGTCCAGGAAAAACTCTTGCGCTGATAGAGACCGTTCAGAAAGTCAATCTGCTGCAGAACAGCGGCGTTCGCGGGCTGGCGCAGGCGCGCTTCGTTGCGGCTGCGCTCGGCCTGGAGTGTGGCGGTCTGGGCCTGAATGCGTTCTATTTCAGCCTTTGCAACACGGGCCTGAGCGGAGCGAACGTGCAGCCACCATGCCATACCGACCGCGAGCACCGCGAGCACCGCAATGGCAAGACGCAATTGGCGAAAGATGCGGTCGAGTTCGACATAGGGCCGGGTGGCAAGATTGACGGTAATCCGCATCAGCTTCGCAGCGCTCCTCGCAGGCCGGCGAGCAGGCCAAGAGCAATGGGAGTGGTAGCGCCGGGTAACAAGTCGGCGCCCTGCAGCGCCTCTCGCACCACCATACCGCTTTCGCCAAGCAGGGTGCTCAGCCCGGTCGGAGAGAATGTACCCGAGATCAGCAGGGTGTTGGGTGCCGCGGCCAGAGAGTCCTCATAGTATGCAGCCGCAACATTGATGGCCTGCTGAACTTCCAGCGTCGTGCGCTCGTTCTCGGCCTCGGCAAGCTCTGCGACGGGAATGAATTGTTCTACGATCGGTCCATCGGCGATCTGAAATCCCTCCGGATCATCGGCCCCGTATTCAGCCTCGTTCTCTGCAAAGTGAACGGAAGGCGGTAGCACGGCAACAGCATTGTCCGGGCCGGTAGTCATCGGCAAGGGATGCAGTTCCAGCGTTCGATGAAGCAACAGCTCACCACGACGCAGAATCGCGGTGGTCAGAGAAGATTCGCTCGCGTTCACCAGCAACGACGCGACCTGGGCCGTGTCGTCGATTGCGCTTGCAACTGCCAGCGTGCTGGGCAGAACGGCACCCGGCTCGAACCCCGCCTCGCGCACCACGGACTCGTACTCGAAAAGCACCTCGTAAGGAATCGCCACGGCAAGCACCTGCAACTGCCTCGCGCGCTGGCCCATGACCTGATAGCTCACTTGCGCGGCGTCCGGGGAAAAAGGCAGCAGTTTCGCGAGCCGAAAACGCACCACCTGCAGCGCCTCTTCAACGGAAGAGGGCAGCACGTCAAAATCCAGCAGCAACACCCGCACTGCAAGATCGGGAACAATGACGGTCACATCGCGCAGTTTGCCTGTCTGCAGCGTGGTGAGCACATGCCGAAGTGCGTTCACCACCTCTCCGCGATCGCCAATGTTGCCGAGCCGCAAAGAAGGAACCAAGGTGCCCGGTGCGAATTCCGCACGCGCGACCTGCGCGATGGCTCCCGTGGCGTCGTTTGCACGTGCAGCGTACACGCCTTCGGGGCGAATCTCAACGGCGAGGCGCGGCCGGACCTCGTAGCTCGATTTGGGAATCAGGGAAGGCATGCAAGCGGTGTCTCTAGGCTACATGCTTGAGACGGCAGACGGGACAGGGTGGTAGCACCGGAAGCAATACCGCTGCCCGCACTAACGGCCTGCCTCGATGAACGTAACCTTGTTAATCTCCCGCAGCGTGGTGATGCCGTCGCGCACCCGCTCCAGGGCGGAATCGCGAAGAAAGTGCATGCCCTTCTCCTTCGCCTTTTTGCGGATTTCGGAGCCGGGTTTTTTGTCCAAAAGCATCTCGCGCACCTCGTCATCCAGTTCCAGCAGTTCGTGAATAGCGGACCGCCCGCGAAACCCCGTGCCGCCACACTCGATGCAACCCCTGCCTTCACGGAACTGGAATCCTCGCCACTCCTCAGGTTCCAGACCATTGGCGACGAGTTCGTCCTCGCTATAGGTCGTGTATGTGGAGCAGAAGTCGCAGTTCTGCCGCACCAAACGCTGCGCCAGAATGCAGTTCAGCGCGGACACGAAGTTGTACGGCTCCACGCCCATGTTCAGGAAGCGGCCAAGCACGTCCACCACGTTGTTGGCGTGCACCGTGGTGAACACAAGGTGACCCGTCAGCGCGGAGTTGATGGCGATCTGCGCCGTCTCCGCATCGCGGATTTCGCCGACGAGAATCTTGTCCGGGTCGTGGCGCAGGATGGAGCGCAGGCCGCGCGCAAAGGTGAGGCCCTTCTTCTCGTTCACCGGAATCTGCGTGATGCCGCGAATCTGGTACTCGACCGGGTCTTCAATCGTGATGATCTTGTCGTCTTCACTCTTGATCTCATTCAGAGCTGCGTAAAGGGTGGTCGTCTTACCGGAGCCGGTGGGACCGGTAACCAGCACCATGCCGTACGGCTCCTTGATGTACTTGCGGAAGCGGCGCAGGTCTTCCTTGCCGAAGCCGACGACATCCAGCGAAAGCTGCTTGAACTTCTCGCTCATCGACTCCTTGTCGAGCACGCGCAGTACGGCGTTCTCGCCGTGCACGGTGGGCATGATGCTCACGCGGAAGTCGATCAGGCGGCCCTTGTAGCGGACGCGAAAGCGGCCGTCCTGCGGCACGCGCCGCTCGGAGATATCAAGCTCGCTCATAACTTTGATACGCGAGAGAATAGTCTGGTGGTGCTCCCGCGCGATGGGCGCCATGGCCTGCTGCAGCACGCCGTCGATGCGGTACTTCACCAGCAGCGAGTCGTCGTAGGTCTCCAGGTGAATGTCCGACGCACGGCGCTCCAGCGCGGAAAAAATCGTCGTATCCACCAGCCGGATGATCGGCGAGATATCGTCTTCACTCGTCAGCCGCTCGATGGAGATGTTCGAGTCGGGACTGTCGTCCCCCGGAATCATCTCGAAGGTCAGGCCTTCCGTGGCCTCCTCCAGCACGCGCTGCGACTGCTCCGTCTTCTTGAGCAGGTCGGTGATCTGCGAGAGCGTTGCGACGCGCGTAAGCAGCCGCGTTCCCAGCAGGCCGCTGATTTCATCCAGGACCATCAGCTTGGACGGATCGCTGACCGCGATCACCAGCCGGTCGCCCATCTGCTCCAGCGGAATGAAGTTGTAGCGGAACATGAGTTCGACCGGAACACTCTTCACCAGCTCATGCTGAATCTTGAAGTCGCGCAAGTCAATAAAGTCGGCATGGTAGCGCCGCGCCAGAAGCTGGGCGCGTTCGGTCTCATTCAGTTCCGGGTTGGCAATGGGTACAGCCAGGGGTGTCGCCATGGTGGTTTGGACTTTGCCTCTCCGCTTTGGTTTACCACGACTAGGTTGCGCGTGATTGTATTACTCGCCACAAGCGCGTTTGTGAGGACTAATCCGTCTTCTTGACCTTCTTGGAATCTTTGATGAATGTCTCGATTCTTCGCTCTCGTGTCTCACGCTTCTTGACCGTCTCCAAGGCGTGCAGCACCGCATACCGCCCTCCTTTCCCCAATGCCTCGAAATGCATAGATGCTTCTGGATTTGCGTCCAGCGCTTCTTGAAAATCCCCAGGTAGCTTCACGGTGCTCGCAGGGGCGTACGCAGCGGCCCACCTTCCGTCTGCCTTGGCAGCGTCGATTTGCATCGCGCCTCTCGGTTGCATTCTCCCCTCTCTCAGCAGAAAGAGTGCGCGTTCACGATTGATCTGGGACCATATACTCCGTACGCGACGAGGCGTGAAACGGACGATGTAGGAGCTTGCATCATAGCTGAATACCTGGCCGTCGATCCAGCCATGGCACAGGGCGGCGTCAATCGCCTCCTGTCTTGTAAGAAACTTGCGACCTGGCACTTTCTTCCGAAGCTTTAGCCAGATGCCCGACGCATCGGCGGTCTGTCGTTCGAGCCACCGGTCCAGCGCTAGGGAATCGTGAAACGTCATCACGCGCAGGCCGGCATGTATTTGCTTTGTCCGCGCAGGACGAGTTTCGTCTCTGAGTGTCTGAAAGTGGAGGTCGCTTAGGTCAGTCATTAGCGCAGCCAATAGAGGGTCACACCAATAAGTACGCTGCTCAGGACAAAGTACCCGGCGCTTAGCATTCCATAAGCGATTGGACGAGGGATATTTGGATTGATTCCCATATTGACCGCGTTCGCGCCCAAATAGCCAAACCCAACCGCGGCGCCAAATCCGGCTGCAGTGCCGAGCGAAGAGATCGCAAGGGCTCGCATCAGAAAGGCGCTGGTGACAACGCTAATCAACATACAGATCATCGTCCCGGAGTAAAAAAGAATTGCCAACTTCGCTTTGGGATCGTAGTCCCTTCCCAGCACTGCGGCGTATGTCTTACCGAAGATTGCGCTGAACCACACGCCTCCGAGCACGCTCACCATGATGGTCGCAGCAATGATTCCCCAAGGATTAATTCGATTCATACGTTCTTCTCCGGTCCCAGTGTCGGGCGCAAGATGAGGCTAAAAGAGATTCCCGACAGACAGTGTCGTAAATTATGGAGAGATGCAAAACCCAATCATGCGCGTGCTTACCACGTTGGAGATCCTGCAGGCACGAGACCGTGTGACAGGAGCGGAACTCGCCGAGCGCCTGGAAGTAGATCTACGCACGGTGCAGCGCTATATTGTCCGGTTGCGAGAGCTCAACATTCCCGTGGAGGCTTCACCCGGGGTGGGAGGGTCCTATCGGCTGCGTCCAGGATTCCGACTACCGCCGTTACTGCTGACCAACGAAGAAGCGTTTGCACTCTCACTGGGCTTGCGTGCGCTGCGTCAGATCGGTCTTGAAGCTTTCGCGCCTGCAACGGAGGGAGCACTCTCGAAACTTGGAAGGGTGCTACCAATGGCATTACGCGAAAGCCTCCAGACCGTGGAAGAGGTTGTAGCTTTCGAGCCGAGTTCGTGGATCATACCTATGCCAGCGGCGAACCTTATCACCACAGCCTCCGCCATTCGAACCAGCCATAGGGTGCGCTTCGCGTACTTGTCTCACCAGGAGACAACCTCGCAACGCGAGATCGAGCCGTATGCGGTACTGCACACGGATGAACGTTGGTACCTGATTGGCCATTGCCTTGACCGCCAGGCGACCCGAACATTCCGGTTGGATCGGGTGACACAACTTCAACTTTCCATCGCAACGTTCCGAAAGCCAGAGAGCTTTGACGCGCGCCAATATCTCGCGGAGCGTCTGCCGTTCGTACAGTCCGACTACCAGATTGACCTCTGCATCGATCTGCCGATCGAAGATGCACGTCGCTCCTTCGCCCTTTGGCGCGTCATCATGGAGGAGCAGGATAGCGGCACGCGCTTGCGATGCGGCCGCGACAACTTAGACTTCTTTGCCGCCATACTTCTCAGCATCAGGCGTCGCATGGTGGTGCATGCCCCAGTCGAGTTGCGAGACACTTTTCGTGAGTTAGCTCAGTTGGCGAAACAGGCTGCAAATCAGCCCATCTGATAGATGCAATACTGTTTAGGGTTGAGACATGCGATGGGTCCTCATAAGTCGCATTATGTTGAATTGACTCAAGGTAGCTTGCGCTCCTGTTGAAGCAGGTGCACAAGAAAAGCATCGCGCCGCGCCTTCACCCCTTCGGCAGACTTGGTCGACCAGTCATAGAAGCCCTGCCCCGCTACGGCACCGGTCTGTCCCGCCGCAAGCTTTTCTGCGTAAAGCGGAGGTGCCTGCGGCTCGTTGTAAAGGTCCTTCGCCACGTAATCCACCACGCTCGAGCCGAGCTTCAGGCCCACCAGGTCCTGGTGCTCGAGGATGCCGTAGGCGGGCAGGCGGAAACCGAAGCCGCGGCGTGCGGCAAGGTCCACGTCTTCTGCCGTGGCGATGCCTTCCGCGACGATGTTGACCGCCTCGCGCACCAACGCCTGGTGCATGCGGTTGCCAAGCTGGCCGGGACGGTCTTTGCGCACCAGCACCGCTGTTTTACCGCAGTGGTTCAGCAAGGCGACGACATCCTGAGCGATGAGCACGGAGGTCTTCTCCCCGCAAACAACCTCGACAAGCGGCATCAGGTGCGGCGGGTTCCAAAAATGGGTCGTCATCACCCGCTCCGGATGTTTGGTGCAGAGCGAGGCGATGGCCGTAATGCTCAGGCCGGAGGTGTTGCTGGCCAGCACCGTTTCCGGCTGCGTCGCCTCGTCCAGCTCGCGGAAGACCTGCTGCTTGAAAGACATCTCTTCCGGCAGCGATTCGATGACGATGTCCGTGTGCTGCACCGCCTGATTCATGTCTGCCGAAACGTGCAACCGGAGCTTCGCAGCCGCTGCTTCCGGCCCGTCCACGAGCTGGTTGGTTTGCAGGAAGTCGATCAGCCGTTCCGCTTCGACGATGCCCTTTTCGGCGGAGTCGATGCTGCGGCTCAGGAGCGTCGTGTCCACGCCGCCGAGCGCGAGCGTTGCGGAGATGCCTGGACCCATCATGCCGGTGCCCATGACTACGGCGGTTTGGAGCTTCTTTGCCATCACCTTGCCTCCGTGCAGAACATCTGTCACACTGCTCAGGTTCTCTAAACCTGTGGTTGTAGCAGTTCTTGCGGTTCCCTCTACAGTGAGGATCATCCGTACGGTTCGCCTACTGCTGAGGACCAACGGTCCGGTTCATACCAGCTTGGGCCTTCGGCCCAGTCTGTTATGGCACGGGCCTTTGGCCCTGCACGGTCAATCAAAATACAGGTGCACCTTAATAATTTTGCTGCGGTCCTG
>CALMAP010000178.1:0-927 GCA_937859825.1 uncultured Terriglobus sp.
TACCGCCATCACGCCCGTCAACCTGGGTATTGCTTATCCGCTGTTCATTACTGGCATTGCGCAACTCACCATGGCTGGCAAGGCGAACGGGCAACTGGTCCAACACAACGGCGAAACCATCGGATCCGCGATCGTGGGCCAAGCCTTTACGGGTGTCGGGTACTTTCACAGCCGTCCGTCTGCAGCGGGCGCGGGATACGATGCCGCGGCGTCCTCCGGCTCCAATCTGGGACCTACGAACAAGGCCCTGATCGACCGTTTGAGCGCAAGCATCAAGACGGAGAGCAACGGTGCGCCGGTCCCGGTCGATCTTGTTACCGCTTCGGGTTCGGGGCTCGATCCTGACATCTCCCCGGCAGCCGCGATGTACCAGGCAGCGCGGGTCGCGCGCGAGCGCCACCTTGCATTGCCGCAAGTAGAGCGGCTGATTCAGGCACACATCACACCACGCCAGTTCGGCTTGCTGGGCGAGCCCCGTGTGAATGTACTCGCGTTGAATCTGGCTCTGGACGACTTGCAACGTGATAAGTGAATCGGCCAATGCGTTCCACCGTGCTAAAACGGCTTATGCACTTACGTCATGCGCCGCTCTGCGCACTTGTAGCATCGCTGTCTTTTGCCGCACTCGCGCAGGAACCCGGTGATGCTCCGGGTCCGGCTTTGCACAGCAAGCCCGTCGGTGAAGCGAAGCCGCCAGCTTCGCTGGCGGACCGCACGTCGAAGATGCGGCACATGGCGGGCCTGCTGCCGCTGGACTACGACGCGGTATCCGGACACCTCTACATGGAAGTGCCCCTAACGGGTGACGCCGGTCATACCCACTCGCAGGACATCCTCTACACGGTCTCACTGCCTTGGGGTACGGGTTCGAACGACCTGGGGCTCGATCGCGGCAAGACCTCCGAAGGGCGGATCGTCCACTTTGAG
>CALMAP010000178.1:937-13868 GCA_937859825.1 uncultured Terriglobus sp.
GTTCCGTACCAGCTCCGCTGATGCCTCACAGCAGCGGTCTGTACGCGAATCGTTTGCACAGTCTGTCTTGGCGGGTTTTCATGTCGAGGCAGAGGGCCCGGATGGGACGGTGCTGCTGGACGTCACCGACTTTGCGTTGCATGATGCGTTCCGCGTGAGCGAGTCCATGCAGCGCGAGGGCCAGGGTGTCTACAAAGTCGATGCGGCTCGTTCGACGGTGGCGCTTGATAACACAAAAGTATTCCCGAAGAACACCGAGATCGAAGCCGAGCTGACCTTTGCCACGGAGGATGCCGGTAAGGCACGTTTCGTGCGAGACATCTCACCTGACCCTCGGGCGATGACGGTGAATGAGCGGCAGTCGTTTGTAGAACTGCCCGGGCCTGGATTTACGCCTCGCAGCTTCTCGCCGCGCGCTGGCTACTTCCCGGAGAGCTTCCGCGATTACGACGCGCCGCTGGGTAGCCCGCTGGCACAGCAGTTCATCCTGCGGCACAGGCTGATCAAGCGCGATGCCAGCTGTAAGTCAAAATGCGAGGCGCTGGCGCCCATCCAGTACTATGTGGACCGCGGCGCGCCGGAGCCCATCCGCTCGGCACTCGTCGAGGGCGCACGTTGGTGGGACCAGGCGTTTCAGGCGGCGGGATGGGCCACGGGGACCTTTAAGGTAGATGTGCTGCCTGCGGACGCCGACCCGATGGATGTCCGCTACAACATCATTCAGTGGGTGCATCGCTACACCCGCGGCTGGAGCTATGGCGCGGCTATCGCCGATCCGCGTACGGGCGAGATCCTGAAGGGCAATGTCACGCTGGGTTCGCTGCGTGGACGGCAGGATTATCTGATCGCCGAAGCGCTTCTGAGCCCCTACGTGGCCGGTAAGACGATCAAGCCGGAGAACGACCCGATGCTCCGCATGGTGCTGCAGCGCATCCGCCAACTCAGCGCGCATGAGACGGGGCACACCCTCGGACTTGCACATAACTTTGCAGCCTCCTCCTTCCCGCACGATTCCGACACGACCGTCTCCGTGATGGACTACCCGCATCCCTGGGTGACGCTGGACAAGGACGGCGCGCCGGACCTGAGTCACGCCTATCCGGTCAACATCGGCGTGTGGGACAAGGTGGCGATCAATTACGGGTATCGCGAGTTTGATCGGAGTAGCAAGCCAGTGGAAGATCCAGCGGCGCTTGAAACCATCCTGCGTGAGAGCGAAAAGAGCGGGCTGGTCTTCATCACGGACGAAGACGCACGGCCGCTGGGATCGGCGCAGCCGCATGCGCACCTGTGGGACAACGGTACCGACCCAGTGAACGAGTTGGAACGTGTGCTTCAGGTGCGTGAGGCTGCCCTGAAGCGTTTTGGTGAAAACGCGATCAAGCCGGGTGCGCCGATGGCACAGTTGCAGGACACGCTGGTGCCGCTCTATCTGTTTCACCGCTACCAGACGGAAGCGGCGATTAAGGAGATTGGCGGCCTGGACTACCGTTACAGCCTGCGCGGCGACGGCCAGATGGAGCCGAAGATCGTCTCCAACCCGGACCAGAAAAAGGCGCTTGCTGTCGTGTTGAAGACTCTCAGTCCGCAGGCGCTCACGCTGCCGGAGTCGCTGTTACGCATCCTGCCTCCGCGTCCGCCGGGGTTGCCGCATACGCAGGAGTCATTTCCG
The DNA here is from genome assembly GCA_937859825.1 of uncultured Terriglobus sp. Classification (GTDB taxonomy): domain Bacteria; phylum Acidobacteriota; class Terriglobia; order Terriglobales; family Acidobacteriaceae; genus Terriglobus. The sequence continues at coordinate 2,610 of CALMAP010000178.1, forward strand.
TCGCACACCGGTCTCACGTTCGACCCACTGGCAGCGGCGGAATCAGCCGCAGACCTGACGCTGGGCGTGCTGTTCGATCCGGCGCGGGCTTCGCGCATGCTGCAGTACCACATGCGTGTGCCTCCTTCGTCACCTTCACTGCGCGAGATGCTGGAGGCAGTCAGCAATGCAGTAGCGGAGCGGCCCGAGGGCGGACACACCATGTCCAGCGAGGTGGAGCGTGCCGTCGAAGTTCGTGCCCTGGAAGGCATGTTCACTCTGGCGGCAAACCCGGCGGCAAGCTCACAGGCAAGGGCCATCGCCCGATCACATCTCATGAACCTTCTGGGGAGATGGACAACTGAGGCGAAACCGAGTGATTCCGCGGAAGCAATCCACCGGGCAGCCATGATCGCGCGCCTGCAGGAGTTTGAAAAGAACCCAGACAAGTTCGTGCCTGTGAAGCCGGTGGATGCGCCTCCAGGCATGCCTATCGGTGATGACGAGGATATCTACTAGGTTTCTGCTGCAGGCTCATCCTGTAGAAGGAGGGAGCAGTAGCCTTCAGGTTCCTGAAAAGACGCATACAGAAAAGCTTCGAGCCCTTGGAACGCATCCGGGTGCTCAAGCTTCTAGGCATAGCTCTTTCTCAGAGCTGAGAGAAGATGGCCTAGTGCTGCAATTCCGGGTTCTTGCCAAGACTTAGCAGGTTGGCCATGATGCGATAACTTCCCGGCACGCCTTCCGGCATCTCACGGAAGAACGCGTAGGCGAGATAGACGTAATATCCCTTGCCATATTGCGCGTAAACCAATCCGCCCGTCTGCGGGTCCTGTCCCGCGTCGTGCACCTCGGTAAGTGCCGTGTAGTGGGAATCGAATGTGCGCAGAAAACCATGCCCGCGTTCTTCGACCCAGTTATCGAAATCCTCAGGGCCAATCTTGTTCGGCCAGGTAAGTGCCGGATCGTTCGGCTTCAGGATCGTTACCTTCGCAGTCTCCTCGACGACCTTTTCGGCGTCGCCCGGCACACTCAAGGGGTAAGGTCCGTAGTTGCGGTCGTACTCCGGAGTTTGATACTGGGTCACGATCACGCCCCCGTTGTGGACATATTCCAGCAGGCGATTGTTGAACGTGCGCAGCTCAGGCCGCGCGGCATACGTGCGAATTCCCAGCACAATGGCGTCGTAGGCGCTCAGGTCGGCACCGGCAATGTCCGTCGCAGTCAACTGGGTTACGTGAATGCCGAGGTTCTGCAGGGATTGCGGAACATCATCGCCGCTTCCCATGATGTAAGCGACGTGAAGAGCGGGTGCGGTCTTCACGTCCACGCCGGTGGCGCGGTATCCGGCGGGTGCGTACTGCGGGTAAGGACGGATGCCGGGATACCCGATGGTCGTGAACCCCTGCGTGTACTGCTTGCCAGCATACGTAGCCACGGCGGCTATGTTGTATTGCTTCGCCTGCACGCCACGCGGGTCCACCTCGAAGTGCAGATTCACATCTTCGTTGTCGCGTTGCAAATGGAATGAAGCCGATGCTGGCTTGGCGGACCAACCACTCGGCAGCTTCAGCGTGACCTCACCGGAGGCGGGACCTTTCACACTACTGTGTACAGTCACATCGAGCGGCAGGGTGGTTGCCGCCAGCGGCATGACGCCAGCAGGAGGTGACACCCGCACCGAGATGGCTGGCGCAATCAATAGCGGGTTCAGCACCACGCCGCTGCCGTTCTCCCGGCGCGCTGTTTGCACAACTCCACGGAGTGTCACCGGTAAGCCCGCATACGTGTAGGTGATCTCTGCCGAAAGAGGATACGGCATGGTGGGTAAAGTCAGGTACTTCGCATCGTGAATGTCATAGTAGCTTTGCTCGAGTGTGGGCCGCGAAAAGTAAGGCCCGGTAATTGGTGCCTCCTGCGGCACGGTGGCCGATAGCAGGACGTCTGCACCTTCACCAGCAGCCAGCGTCTGCAGCGAGGCCGACTGCTCGGTGAACTTCCAATCGCCCGGGGTGTCTGCCAGCAGCTTCACGGAACGGACCTGCACCGGTTGTGTCCCCTGGTCGGCCACATGAATGTTGACGGCAAAAGCCTGGCCCGCGATAACCGTGGCCGAAGCCGCGGCACTTCCGGCTGCTGCGCTCGCCGCGTCTGTGGGGCCAAAGGGACCGTTGCGGCCTGCCGCAGCGCCCTGCGGCTGCACGATTGCCAGCAGCACAAGACCCAGTGCCTGGTTCAGCGCCAGTTCAAACTGCTGCTGCTTCAATTCCAGTTCGTGCAGCGCGTTGTAATGCGCGTCGTCGACATGTCCAGAACCCCACTGTGTCATGAGTGCCCGAGTAAGTTGCAGGCCCCTTGCCAGCGCAGGAGCACTCTTTGTGGGGTCGTCCGCGTTGTAAGCCTTCGTCGCTGCATCCACCTCTCCGGCGATAGCCTGCAGCTTCGTGCGTGCGTCGGCTGCCTGATCGTCTTGAAGATAGCCGGCGATCCCAGGCAGTGATGTGTCGATATCGGCGAAGAAGCTGTCTTCATGCCGCGGCAGTTCGCCGTTCGCAACGCGGGATGCATACAGGTGGTACGGCGAGCTCACCTGACCTGCCGGCGGATACCCGGTTCCACCGTTCTGTGACTTCTGCTCGTTCAGACCTTCGCGCGCAAGCTGAAAGTAGCTTTCTCCAAAGAGCGGATTGTACGTGCCTTCCGGAACGGTGACGGTCGCCGTGGGTACGGAGTGCATCACCTCACCCGTGACGTAGTTTTTAAAGAGCACCGGCTCCCACTTACCAGTCGCGTAGTCGAAGATGCCTTTATCGGTGACGCGCGCAAATGGCACACGGGCATAGACCTTCAGCGGTGCCCACGGTCGTAGACCCTCCTTCAGCTGCTCGGGAAACATCTTCGGATCGGCAGCGGCCTTGAAGACCTCCTGCGCCATGACTCCTGAGGTCTGATGGTGTCCGTGACCATCGGAGACATACCCGGCAAAGACGCTCGTAATGATCATGGGCCGAACTGTCCGCACCACGCGAACGACATCGGCGAGTACGCGGTCGTGTCCCCACTGCCCAAGCGCCTCTTCCAGCGTTTTGGAAAAGCCAAAGTCAGCGACACGCGTGTAATAAAGATGATCACCGTAGTAATGGTTGGCGGCCAAATGTTCCTGCGTACGCAGGATGCCGAGTGAATCCCAGAAGTCGCCGGTCATCACGTTCTGGCCGCCCTCACCGCGGTTGAGCGCCAACAGGGAAACGTCGGCACCTACGGCACGGCTCTCATAGGTCAACATGCCGCCATCCTCATCGTCAGGATGCGCGTTGATCTGAATCAGGCTGGCGCGTGTGTGCAGCTTGCGCAGAGTCTGGTCCAGGCCGGAAGCTCCGCGATCCACTGGCAATGCGTAGGCATAGGCGTCCTGCTGCTGACGCAATGCAGGCGGCCCCGTGACCTGTGCGGGCGCAACGCCGCACACGGCGACCAAAGCCAGCGACGCACAAACGCGCTTGAATCGAAGGAGAGAAAGACTTTCTAAGCGACTCTGGGCATACAGCAGCATCTTTATCCACCTCGTGGAGAAACGCGGCGCAAAGTCCGCCAGCGCGTCTGCGGCAACAACCTGCAGTATCCAGACTCTACTTCATTTGTGTTCACCAGGACACCAGAAAGGGCCCATATGTCAGACCCACAGCTTTGTAGCGCAGCGCGTGTAACGATTTTCTTTCGAGTTTCTCCACAATGCGTATAAACTCGGCTGCACATGGCTCCCCGTTTGTTGAAACCGCGCCGAAGGACCACGGCAAAGGCTGTTTCGCCTGCCCGCGCGTCACAACGTGCGATTGAAGCAGCGCGGCCGGCCCACCTGCGGCAGGCCAACTGCCGGATGCTGCTGGGACTGCTGCGCAAAACGGATCCGTGTTCGAGGGCAGACCTCGTGCGCAGCTCCGGTCTTTCGGCCACAACGGTCTCCGTTGCGGTGGCGCAGCTTGTGTCCATGGGTCTTGTGGAAGATCTGGGCGATGGGGAATCGTCCGGCGGCAGGCCGCCCGGACTGCTGCGGTTCAACGCCGCCCATGGATTGGTAGCTGCTGCGGATGTTGGTGGAACACGGCTGCGCATGATGTTGGCGGACCTGAATGGCCGCCCGATCAGCCAGTGGGCCACGCACCTGGTGGAGCGGCAGAAGACTCCCCGCGCTATCGTTGCGCTCATGCAGACGGGGCTGCGTGAGATGACGCGGCAGGCTGCCGTGACCGACCGCATTCTGCACATTGCAGTGGGCGCGCCCGGCATTACCGATGTGCACCACGGCGTTGTGGCGGCCGCGCCGAACCTGCAGGGCTGGACCGACTTCCCGCTGCAGGCACTGGTGGAGCGCGAGACGCGCATCCGGGCAACCGTGGAAAACGACGTAAACCTGGCGGCGCTCGGGGAACATGCGCGTGGCGCAGCGCAAGGTGTGGATGACTTTATCTTTGTCGCCCTCGGCACCGGTGTGGGCGCGGGTATTTTTATGAAAGGCGTGCTGCACCACGGGGCGGACTACTCCGCCGGCGAGATCGGTTATCTACCAGTGAGCGGTATGCCTCGCGAAGATGTTCGCCTGGAGGAGACTGGCCAGCTTGAGCGCGTTATTGGCGGCGCAGGCATCGAGGCCATGTGGCAGAAAACACTCCGGCGTGACCGTCGCACCGCCAACCAGAGTTTGCTGGAACTACGGGCAACACAGGTTCTGGATCTTGCCGATGAGGGCCATGCGCTCGCGCTGGAAGTGGTCACCGCCACGGCACGCATTCTTGCGGATGCCATTGGCACAATTGCGTTGCTCTTGAATCCGCGCATGGTGGTGCTTGGCGGCGGCGTCGGCGCGCACAAGGCGCTATGCCGTGCCACCGAGACTTTCCTGCGACAGAACCAGTTCGCGCAGCCGGAGTTGCGAACGTCCACACTCGGCACTGAAGCGCAGTTGTTCGGCGCGGTTTCGCTCGCCCTTTCCGCCGCGGAGGCGGACCTGCTCTGTTGACCGCTCGGCCTGTTCTTTCTCTCTACCCAGGGGACCTTTCAGAACGACTTCCCGCAAGCACCCAAGCTGCTTACTTTTCAGGAGATCACCGATGCAACGCACCTCCCGTACCGGGCTTCTCGCCTCCGTACTCGCCGTGTCCGCCACGCTTGCCGTTCCGGCAGCCGCCTTCGCACAGTCCCAGTCCATCAACGGTACGATTCGTGGCCGCGCCAGTGATCCAAGCGGCGCGAGCGTCGCCGGAGCTTCCGTGACGGTGGTGAACAGGGCCCTCGGCGTGAGCCGCACCGCCCAGACTTCGCCCGACGGCTATTACACGCTGCTGTTTCTTCCGTTGGGCACTTACACCGTAACTTTCACCGCGCCCGGCTTTAGCACGCTCACGGTGAACTCCGTCGAACTGAACGCCGGCACGGAGGCCTCGGTAGACGGTGCCCTGACCGTTGGCGGCACAGCCACGCAGGTAACGGTCACTGCGGAAAACACCGGCGTAGACCCCACCAGCACTGAGATCAAGCGCACACTCGACAGTCGCGAGATAGAGAACCTTCCGCTCACCTCGCGCAACCCTTACAACTTTATCGTCTTCCAGCCGGGCGTCTCAGGGCATCCCAATCCCGAACTCGGCATCCCGCGCACGCTGAATACCAATGGCCTGCTGGACCGGATCAACTACCAGATGGACGGCATGGTGAACACGCAGTCGGATCGCTACGGGCTTCGTCTTTTCCCCATCGGCAACATCTTCGTGAAGGAGGTGCAGACGGTATCGAACCCGTCCGCACCGGAGTATGGCTGGACCGCGGGCGATGTCTACAATGTCATCACCGGCAGTGGCAGCAATGCTTATCATGGCCTGGTGCAGTACCTGCAGCGCTGGCAGGATGCGACCGCCTATCCGTTGTTACAGAACAAGACGACCAACCCCGTCAAGCCAAATCTTGAACTGGAAGACTTCTCTGCGAACGCAGGCGGCCGCATCATCCGCGACAAGCTCTTCTTCTTCGGTTCGTACGAGCAGCTCACGCGTGGTGTTCCCGCCCCCGTGACCATTACTGCGGCCAACGCAGGCGCGCTCGGTCTCAGCGCAGACCAGTTGGCGACCGCCCCCGGCCTGCTGCACGGCAAGTTCGCGGACGCCAGGCTGGACTACACCATCAACGCGAAGAACCAGGCGTTTCTTCGCTACAACTACTTCAAGAACGATTTTCCCTTCAATACCCAGGTGGGCGGCATCAACGCCCGTTCCACGGCGGCCGATTATCTCGACCGGGCGCACGTCTTTGGGGCACAGTTAATTACGACTCTCTCCGGCCATGCTTTGAATGAACTGCGTGCCACGATCCCGCTCCGGGCCAACGCGCACACGCCCAGCTTTGCCACCACCGATCCCGCGGTCCTGATTACGGGCATCGCCGCCATCGGTGCAAGCTACAACGCGGGGGACCAGTACACCGAAAAGCAGCCCTCGTTTTCTGACAATGTGTCCTACACGCGCGGTGCCCACAGCTTCAAGGTGGGGGTTGTCTTTTCGCAGCCGGAGCAGCGACAGCGCCTCATCTCGTACAACCGCTACACCTTCTCGTCTGTCGCGAACTATCTGGCCGCAAAGAACGGAACCAACCCCCGCGCTTACACGCAGTACGACTCTGTGCAGGACACGCTCGGCCTCGGCTACGCTGCCCAGTTCTTTGGTGCTTACCTGCAGGACACCTGGCAGGCGACTCCAAAGCTGGTGGCCGTGTACGGCCTGCGATGGGACCGCTTCAACGCTTCCAAGGCGAATGCAAACGCACTTTACCCGGACTCACGCCGCTTCAACGTTCCCAATACCAATTTCGCGCCCCGGCTTGGCCTGACCTACCGGGCCACGGAATCCACGACGCTGAAGGTGTCGGGAGGCATGTTCTACGAGCCGGTGCCCACCAACCTTTGGTTTAACGCGCTCAACGCCGATGGATCGAACCGCACCTCGTCATTCAGCTACACGCCGACACAGGCAGGTTCCCCCGCATTCCCCACAGTGCCCACAATGCTGGGTGCGGCTGCGATCCAGAATGTGACGACAGTCTCGCCCACGTTCAAGAATGAGTACACCTGGAATGTGAATGCCCTGGTTTCGCAGGAGTTCTCGAAGCACGATTCCTTCACGCTGGGTTACATCATGGCAAGCGGCCGGAACCTGATGTTTCAGCGCAACATCAACCTCATCAATCCCATCGGCCAGCTTGCCGACGGCCGCCCGGTCTTCAGTTCCGCGATCAATGCCAACACACGTGCCGACGCTCGCTTCAACCAGGTCAACCGTGTGGAATCGGGCGCGAACTCCTCGTTCCATGCGCTGCTGGTGAACTACACATTGCGTCCCGTACACGGCGTTCAACTGAACGCAAACTACACGTGGTCGCACACCATCACGGACGCGCCGGAGGTCAACACCTTCGAGCAGAGTGCTCCCATCGAAGACACCACCAGCCGCAAGCGCGACCGGGGTAACAGCTATGTAAACCGGCCCAACGCCTTCAATCTTACCGCTGTCATCGAGCCGCAAACACACTTCCACAACCCGCTCGTCCGGACGCTTGCAAACGGCAACCGACTTGCTATTCTGTCGAATCTCTCCGCAGGAGACGCGGCAAATATTGTCGCCAGCGTGGGCACGCTCAACGGCGATCCTTCCACCGGCGCGGTCGGCCGCCCGGCCTTCGTGGGCCGCAACACGGCTCGGGCGCTCGCGGTTTACCAGGTAGACGCGCGGTATACCCGGTCCTTCAAGCTGTTCGACCGTATCGAGCCGTCGTTCCTGATCGAAGCCAACAATCTCTTTAATCACAACAACCTGACCGGCCTGGCCATAACCCAACCCGTGCAGACATTTGTGGTAGGCGGTCCCGCGGCGCAGAACGCCAATGCGGGCGTTGCAACCGGCACGCCGACCCTGGTGCGGTCTACCGTGCTGGAGTCCCGCATCGTGCAGTGGGGCTTCGCAGCGCGTTTCTAAACACCGCCATGCCTACTCTCCGCGTGGGGCGGAGGGTGGGATGTTTGCAGTATTCACGAGAGCCATGCCGAAACAGACTTCGACCTTTCCCGCTGCGATCTACAGCGACACCGTTTTGCGGCACGTGTTCGCGGACGCGCAGCGGTTCTTTCTCGCAACGCTGATCGACATCGACCTGGCGCATGTCCTGATGCTTGCCCGGCAGGGCATTCTTACCGAGGCCCAGGCAAGCGCCGCGCTGCGCGCCGTGCTTGCGCTCGACATCGCTGCCCTCGGCCAGGCGGAATACGACGGCTCCGTCGAAGACCTTTTCTTCCTCATAGAGAAGCAGCTTGCAACTATTGCAGGAGAAGACGTTGCTGGCCGCATCCATACCGCGCGCTCACGCAACGACTTGGACTTGACGATGTATCGCATGGCGCTGCGGGAACGTCTGCTGAATGTTCTGGCTGCGGGCCTTGCTTTGCGCGAAGTTCTGCTTGAGCTTGCAGGTGAGTTCCGCGCCGCGCCAATGCCGGCGTACACGCATAATCAACCGGCGCAGCCCACCACTCTGGGGCATTTCTTGATGGGGTACATCGAGGTGCTGGAGCGTGATGCCGAGCGACTCGTGGCCTGCTACCTGCGGGTGAACCGCTCTCCCTTAGGTGCCTGCGCCATCACCACGACCGGCTTTGCCATTGATCGCGATGCAACGGCAAAGATGTTGGGCTTTCGTGGACTTATCGTCAATTCCTACGGAGCTATCGCTTCCGTGGATTACATCGCCGAGGCGTGTAGTGTGCTCGCCACGGCGATGCTTTCGCTGGGCAGGTTCGCACAGGAGATGCTGCTGTGGTCCACGGCGGAGTTCGGCTACCTGCGCCTGTCTGACGGGTATGTACAAATCAGCAGCATCATGCCGCAGAAACGCAATCCCGTGCCGCTGGAGCACACGCGCATTCTCGCTTCACGCGCGATGACGGAAGCGCAGGCCGTGCTTGGGTCCCTGCACAACACTCCCTTTGCCGACATGAACGATGGGGAAGATTCCCTGCAGCCATTGGTGGCGCTGGCATTTGCGGATGGCGAGCGTGCGCTTACGCTGCTGGCGGGGACGCTTTCAGAAGCGACCTTCAACACCGATCGTATGCTGGAGCGTGCCGCTGCAAACTTTCTCATGGTGACAGAACTCGCGGACACACTCGTTCGCACAGCGGACGTCTCGTTCCATCACGCGCACAGCATCGTTTCGGCGGCCGTGCGTGCCGCGGCTTCCGACGATACGGCCGCTCTTGCGCGAGACGTACATGCGCGCCTTCTGGGACAGGGAATTGCTGTCGGGCAGGAGGTCCTGCTCGCCGCGCTTGATGTGCGGAATTTCGTCGCAGTGCGGAGTGTACCCGGCGGCCCCGCGCCTGAGGCGCTCGATGCGGAACTCGCACGCGCTGCGCAGCAACAGAAGGACGACGCAAACTGGCTTTCACAAGAGCGCCTGCATCTGCGCACAACGCGGGAGGTGTTGTACGCAGATGCGAAGCAGTTCGTTACGCGGTAATCGGATTACGAAACATTTACGGTGAACGCCACCGTAGTTGCCGCACCAGTAGCAGGTGTTATCACGATTGGGACCGTGTAGCTGCCCGGCGCGACACTGTTCGAGTTGCTGGACCCGCATGCGCTGAGACTCAGCACCGTTAGCGAAGCCAGGCCTGCGAGGCTCAGCAGGCGTAACGAGTTCCGTCTGCGCCGTACGATGAAGGCAAAGCCACCCAGGGCAGGGAAGGCCAGAGCTGCCAGTACCGACTGGCTGTCTCTGCCGAACAAGGTGGGCACGGTATTGGCGGCGACGTTGGTTGCCAGAATGACGGCTGTGCTCGCCGGGCTGCTACTGGTGATCGACAGGTTCGGGTTCTGAACCGTGCATGAGACATGCGCGGGCAGCGAACCGCAGGTGACGGTGAAGCTTCCCACGTAACCGCCAGCCGGCGTGATGGACACGATGGTGGAAGCAATCTCACCCTTGTGAATGGTTTGCGAGGTGGGTAGAAGTGATGCAGCGTAGGTCGGCGGTACAACGGTCTCTGTCACGGAAGCCGAAGTCGAGCTGCCAAAGCCGTTCACTCCTGTAAAGACGGCCTGAATGGGATGCGGACCGGCTGTGAACGATGACGTCGAGTAAGTTGCCGTCGCCGTGGCCCCGGTGCCAGACACGGAGAAGGTGCCAAGTGTGGCGTTGCCATCCCGGAAAGTTACTGTGCCCAACGGCGTGTCCGTGCCTCCGCTGCCGTTGGTCACGGTCGCGGTGAAGGTCACGCTGGTGTTCAGATTGAACGTGGTCGCCGAAGCGGTGAGCGCCGTGTTCGTAATTACAGAGGAATTCAGCAGCCGCATCGCATTCAGAGCGATCAGGCGATGGCCCGCAGTGGTGGGGTGCAGGTCGTCCCAAAATAAGTAAGTGTCGGGATTGATTGCCGCCTTGCCCTGCGAACTGGCGGTTACGTTTGCAAGACCATAGTTTGCGGGTGCAGCCACAGCAGAGTTGAACAGCGTTGCCGTGTCAAGTTGATAGATATTCAGCACCTTGCCGGTGTTCGCTGTGAGCAGTTGAGCAACGCCTGCGGAGAGGGCCTGGTTGTAACCTGCTGCCGCCTGGTTCACCTGCGCCGCAACACTTGCGGAGCCGTTATACCGGGGCACAAGGCCCAGCGGCGGCAGCACGGGAACGATAAAGTTCGATGCACCGGCATTGATGAGCGTCTGGATGGTCGCCGTCTCGCGCGCCGCCGCGGCAACGATGTCCGCAGTGCTGGTCGCGGCGATCAGGTCGTTAGCGCCTCCCCAGACTACGAAGAGCACCCTGCTGTTGATGGTGGGCGCGGTAGCCAGGTAATCGCTGACCTGCTGGCCGATGTTCCTCACCGGGAACGACAGCGCGTTGCCGGGCCCATAGGTAAAGTTGCTGGTTCCGCTGTTGGTCGTGGCAAAGCCGTAGGCGTAATTCGGACCACCAGCCAGTGAGTTCGTGACTACAGGACGAGAAGGCAGCATGGCTGCAAGCTGCTCGACCCATACGCCGTTGTAGAGCCGGGCTGCCGGAAGCGTGTCTGCGCCGTCGGTAAACCTGCCGAGGGTGTAGCCAGTCAAGGGAGCGGGCACTTGCGCGGCGGGACCATACTTTGCGCCACTGACGGTTGCGTCATTGCCTGTGTCAGAGAGCGAGTCTCCAAAGACAACAATTGAGGTGTACGCAGAGGCCTGCGCGAAAGCCGCGTTCGCGCCG
>CALMAP010000179.1 GCA_937859825.1 uncultured Terriglobus sp.
TACGGCAGAAGATGTTACCCACAACGAAGACCGCTCCCCCGTGCGGCGTGATCCTGACGGCCATGCTTATCTGGACCACTACTGGAACTGCTCTGCGGAATCGTTCTACAGCGCACTTGCAGGCGTATGGAACCACTGGAACGGGCTGTATGAAGAGGTGATGCCGGTCCAGATTCCGGATGGTTGGCTGCTCGATGCAGCGCGTGCGGGCATTACGTTGTCACGCTGCAGCTATCGCGGATTGGAGCCTACCTACCAGATCGGCGAGGGTGCATATACGAAAATCCCGGAACGCAGTCACGCGCTTTTTCCCGTGGCGTTTTACGAATACATCTGGGCCCACCAGGTGTGGGGACTTGCGGAGAACAGCCGCGCCTACGCGCAGAACTACCTCGACAAATACGTGCTGCCGGATGGCAATTTTCTTTACAACACGCAAGACCAGGTGGAGGGGCCGATGAACGTGGGTCTGTTTCTCTGGAACGCTGCCCGCGACTTCTGGTACACGCGTGATGCCGAAGGTTTCCTAAAGCAGCAGCCCGTGCTGGAGCGGATGCTAGCCCACGTGCTGCGCCGCTATGACTACAGCAAACAGCGCTTCGACAAATCGGACCGGCGGTATGGACTGATCTGGGGCTCACCCGAAGCAGACCTGGGTGATCCGGCAAACGACGCGCCGGACTCGCATCCCTGGTACTACCAGAACGCCGCCTGCGTTTGGCGCGGACTGCACGAGTACGCCCGCGTGCTGGCAGCGATTCCAGATTCTGCCGAGAAAGGCAAATCCCTAACTGCCGATGCAAAGCGCTACCAGGCGCTTGCGGAAGAGATGCGCGGGAACATCCAGCGCTCCCTCGATGCCACTATCGCGGCAGGTACGCCGGAGATGCGTCAGTCCGGCATCACGCCGTTCGAGCCGAACGACACCGCACACAAACCTACGGACCTGCTCAGCTACGAAAATCATCGCTTCATGATGGATTGGTTTCTCGCCGACTGGGGCGTACCCGCGCTGGACGAGGGACACCTGAAGCATCGCGCGCTCGCAGGTCAGCAGATCTGCGGCCTGCACACGGACGGCCTGCTGCCGCGCACCAGCAACTTTATGGAACACGGCACACTCGCGGTCAAGATTCGACGGGAAGACTACCGCTCGTACCTTCTGACGCTGTATGCACTCGTCTGCTATGCCGCCGACTCCGGCAACCGCTACGCACCGGAAGACGCCTACATCCCGGGAAGCTACCCGGGCGAGCAGACGAGATATGGCTGGTCTGCCGTGATCAACAGCACGCTGCAACCAACGCTGGGGCTCCGCTGGTTGCTGTGCTATGAGGAGTCGGACGAGGCGGTGTGTCATCTGCAGAAAGCAGCGCCGAAGCACTGGTTCCGCAAAGGCGAACGCATCTCCGTGGGCAAGTGCCCCACCCGCTTTGGCATGATCAGCTGGTCGATCGAAGCGCTAAGTGACCGCAGTTGGAAAGTTGTCGTGACACCCTGGGCTGGATTCGCCGCCGAGATTCGAATCCACATCCACCCTGATAGCGACACCGCCCTAACGGCTTCGACCTTAGGTTCCGTACAGCGAACCTATGTGACGCTCCCCCAGGACATACTTGTGAAGGGCGAGGCACTCAGCTTTACCGTCTCCAGTTAGGATTTTCCTCTACAGGTGCAGTTCAGGCTTCCGGATGGCACGGCTTTAGCCGTGCCGGAAAACAGGGAAGAGCTGGAAATGAGAGCTATCGCAGCTTCATGCAAACTGCAGGAACCCTTTGCGGCCTGCCTGTTACCCGGCGGCCTCCGGAAAGACCGTAACGCGCAAACGAGCCGTGCCATAGGGCACCAGCGTGATCGTTTCGACTGCGGATTTGCTCTGCACGGGTGAGACGGGTGGCGGTGGCGCCACGCCATCTTCCACGCGCCAGCTATCCAGCCTGTTGGCCCGTACCTGAATCGAACTCGGCCTGCTCTCTGCGCTGAACGGGCTCGCCGCGATTTCACCTTCGGTGGCGCCAAGTTGCGGCGCGCTCTTCTCGTCGACCTGCAGAGCGTAGTTCCACGCGCGGTCAGGAAACACCTGCCAGTCCGCGGTGGGCCCACGGTCGCGCAGCTTGACCCAGTGCTCGCCGGCGCTGTAGCTGTACAGCAGCGGTCCGCGCTCTACCGCGACGGAATTGTTCATCCAGCGTGAGACGCGCGTCTGCATTGGCAGCCTGACCTCGACGCGGTCGCCGCTGTGCCATTCCCGGTCGATCGTCGCAAACGCACCCGCGCGCACGCCATGCTCATGCGGCTTGCCATTGATCGTCACGGTCGCATCCGTGGCCCACTCCGGAATGCGCACCTGCAGCGGAAAGCGAAGGTGTTCCTGCGGCTCTACCGTGATGGCGATCGTGTTGCGGAAGGGGTACTCCGTTTCCTCCCGCAACCGCACAGTCTTGCCGCGCACGGTCGTGTTGACCTCACACGGGCCGTACAGAACGGCGGCGAGACCGTCGTCCGCCGTACGCATCCAAAGACTCGCAACCAGCTTGGGCCAGCCCTGGTGGTAGTTGGCAGTGCAGCATCCAAAGTGCGGTTCCAGGCCGAACAGGTTCGACTCTGCACTGTTGGTGGTCCATGGCTTGGTGTTCAGACTGCACTGCACCTGGTTGGCCTGCTGGTCATACTGGTGCGCCCACATGTCGGCCGTAATGGTCGCCGGCAGGGCGTTATAGGCAATTTTCTCAATCCGGTCTGCAATGACCGCGTCGCCAAAGGTGGCGAGCGCAATTTCGAGGGAGAACATCGTCTCCACCACGGTGCATAGTTCGGTACCCTGGCTCGGGCTGCGGCCGGCCAGGTGCTCGTCGCAGGTGAACATGCCGGTCGGCATCCCGTGGTACTGGTCCAGTGCGGCAAGCTGGCGATAGAAGCCCGCCCGGTTGGTGGTCACATCGCCCATGCGGGCCTGCACCGCTGCCGTTTTCAGCGCCTGGCCGTTGTTCACGCCGTGGCTCTGGTAGCCCTGCGCATTGTTCTCGCCCCCGGTCTCCTGCAGGATGCGCTTCTTGTCTACCTTTTCCTTGAAAGGGAAGTCGGCGAAGCTGCCGACCCAGTCGAAACCCTGTTTTTGCAGAAGAAGCGCAAGCTCCACCAGCTTCGGATCGCCGCTACGCTGGTGTAGCCATTCAACGACGTAGGCCTCGTCCTGCCAGCGGAATTTGCCCCAGTCGCGCAGCGGACGATCGGGCATCGCCGCGAGTTGGTAGTGGAAGTACCGCGTAAGCACTGGGATTATGCGGGCATCGCCGGTCGCCTCGTAGTGCTGGGCCAGCACCTTGACCATGACCATGCGCGGCCACCAGTCGTCGTTCCCGGCAGGCCCGATCATGCCGTCGCTGCGCTGGTGCGTCAGCGTCCAATCGACGAACTTGGCGGTGATGGCCTTCAGGTGCTCGTCGTTCAGCAGGACGGCAAGAGGCAAGAGGCCATCGATGTAGTAGGGGCCGCGCTCCCAGCTTTCGCCTGTACCGCCCAACCATCCGCTGTTTGGGCCGACGTCGGGCCAGAAGTCGTGCAAATGGCCGGTCATGCCATCGGCCTGAATGCGCAACTGGCGCTGCAGCCACCCGGCGGGTTTCACCTGGCCGAGTGGCAGAGGCTCAAACGTGCCGTGCGGGGCCCTTCCAGCGGATGGTGATGCAACGGTTGGCGGTGCCAGGGCAGAAAGATCGCGAAAGGCCGCAGCAGCCAGAGAACCTGCCGTCATTTGCAGAACCCGGCGGCGGGAAGTTTCAATGTGCATCCATCACCTGCTTTGCCGAAGGAGTGTACGACGGCAGCGAAGATCCTCCTATAGGCCGATCTTCCTACCAGCGACAGGAGCAATGGCCCATAGCCATCTCAACTTTGCAGTGCATAGCATAGCTGGCGTTCCGATGTTGTCTGCTTTCACGCTGCCAAAAGCAAGAGCGTGCGCGTGTGGGTCAACGAGGATTTTAAGCGCAATGGAAGGCCAGGGATCATGATGCAATGGATGAGAAACATGGGGACCGCCACACGATGCGGTCTGGCGCTGGGTGCCACGGCAATCGTTCTGGCGGCTCCGGCTTGGGCGCAGTTTTCCGGTCGCGTGCAAGGCACGGTCACTGATAATAGCGGCGCCGCGATTCCCGCTGCGACCGTCGTCATCACTAATACGGAAAACAACATTGCACGGACGGTGCAAACAAACGGGTCCGGTGAGTACCGGCTGAACAGCCTGGCTCCTGGAAGGTACCGCATCCATGTGGAAGCGACGGGCTTTGCCTCCCGCGATGTAACCACCGACGTTACCACGCAGGAAGAAGCCAGCCTGAACGTGACGCTGGGTGTGCAGAACAGTTCCACCACGGTCGAAGTCACCGCGGACAATGGCGGCTTCAATCCGGAAGAGACACGTATTCAGGCCACGCTGGATACGCAGCAGGTACGTGATCTGCCGCTTGCGGGGCGCGGCACGCTGAACCTGGTCAACACCGCACCCGGTGTAAGTGGATACACCGAAGGCCTCAACAATTTCGCGGTAGAACAGACACCGCAGGCAAGTGCAAACGGCCATTTCTTCGGCGGCAATCTCTATGTGCTGGACGGCATCATCATCACGTCCAACATTACGACAGGCACGGCCAACATCAGCCCGAACTCCGACGCGATCCAGGAAATCACACTTCAGCCGAACAACTTTCACCTGGACTACGCCTCCGGCTCTGGACTGACCACCGAAATCACCACCAAGGCGGGTGCGAATAAGTTCCACGGCACCGGGAATGCGACCTATACCGACCAGGACATGCGCGCGCCGGGTTACTTCAAGGCAAACTCGCGCTTCAACACCAAGGATTTTTCCGGTACGTTTGGTGGCCCCATTTTCCGAGACAAGACCATCTTCTTCGCGCAGGTTGAAAAACTGGTCCAGGCAAACGGCGCAACGTCCCAGTTTCCCTTGGAGAGCGCCGCA
>CALMAP010000180.1:0-2875 GCA_937859825.1 uncultured Terriglobus sp.
TTTTCCGGGACCGTTCCCAGGAGAAGCCGATCCGTGTGTGGTGTGCAGGCTGCGCAACGAGCCATCCATGACGGTGTGGCCGTATCCACGTCGTTTCTGTTCAATAGCGATAACGATGTGCAGCAGCAAATGCACGTCGACGTTCTTCCTATCACCGGAACGACTTCTTCTGCTTCTTCCCGCTCCTTCCTTGTCTTTCTGCAGGAAGGTGCTACAGCATCCCCGCACGGCAATGCGATGCTTTCTGCAGTTTCGCTTGCGCATGTGCCCGAAGACCAACGTGACACATTAATTGCACAACAGGAGCAGGACCTTAGCGCGACCCGGTTCCACCTGCAGTCGTTGATTCAGGAACGGGACGGCCGCAACCAGGAACTTGTGTCTGCGAATGAAGAGATACAGGCCGCAAATGAGGAACTGCAGAGTACCAACGAGGAACTTGGCACCACCAAAGAAGAGCTGCAAAGCGCAAATGAGGAGCTGCAGACGGTCAACGATGAACTGCAGCAGCGAAACACCATTCTCCTGCAAACAGGAAACGATTTAAGCAATCTGCTGACCAGTGTGAACATTCCGCTGCTTATGCTTACCAGTGACCTGCGTATCCGCCAGTTCACGCCCCCAATGCAGCGATTGCTCAGTGTTCGGCCTACCGACATAGGGCGGCCCATTAGCGAGATCCGGTTCCATCTCAGCGTCGAAAACCTGGAAGATGTTCTTCGTGAAGTGCTCGAGACGCTCAGCACGCGCGAGATTGAGGTTCAGGACGCAGAACACCGCTGGTACCTTCTCCGCATTCGTCCATATCGCACTGCCGAAGACAAGATAGAAGGTCTTGTTCTCATTCTGATGGACATCGACCAACTTCGGAGCAGCCAGCAGGAGATGCTCGACGCTCGCGACTTTGCCCGCTCCGTTGTGGAATGCGTTCCACTTTCGTTGGTAGTCGTTCGGCAAGACCTGACGATTCAAACCGCGAACACTGCTTTTCGCGCAATGGCCGGCCTTCGTTCGCAGGAACTGGAAGGCCGGTCTTTTCCTGACCTGGTTGAGCATCTTTGGGGTCTTGGCTTGATTCAATCGTCTCTAGAACGAATTTTTGGCCTGGGAACAGGAGAGCAATTCGAGTTTGAACACGGATCGCCGACCGAGGATCGAAAAACTCTGCTGGTGAAAGGACAGGCGCTCCAGTTCGATGGGCACAAAGTTGCACTCATCGTGATGGACGACATCACTATCCGTCGCCAGGCTGAGATCTTGTTAAACCTGCAGAATTCGGAACTGGAGTCGGCCATTGCAACCGCGGCAGTCACTCTGGATCGCACTCAGGAAGAACTGCGTAGCCTTACCGCTCATCTGTTCCGTGTGCAGGAGGAGGAGCGGCAAAAAATCGCCCGGGAGTTGCATGACGACATCAGCCAGCGCCTCACCTATCTCGATTTCCTGCTCAGGGACATGCCTGCATCGCAGGATCAACCAGAACGGCAGGCGAAGCTTACTGAAGCCCGTGCACAGTTGCAGACGCTCAATACTGACGTCAGGCTCATCTCCCACCATCTTCACCCTGCTGTTCTGGAGGAGCTTGGTCTCTCGGCAGCGCTCAAAGTGCTGGTAGACGAGTTCGGTGAGCGCGAGGGGATGCCTGCGACGTACATCAGTCGAGATGTACCTGTGGTTCAGTCTCAGCCAGCCGCCACCGCGCTCTATCGAATCACTCAAGAGGCGTTGCGCAATGTGGCCAAGCACGCCGGAAAGACCCATGTGAAAGTCATTCTGGAAGGTGAGGGCCAGCGGCTGCGCCTGCAGGTCATCGATCTCGGTTTGGGCTTCGACCAGGATGACATGCAATCGATCCAGGGGCTTGGGCTAATCAGCATGAAAGAACGTGCTCACATGGCGCATGGGACTTTGACCCTGAATGCCGCATTGGGACTGGGAACGACGGTTACCGCGGAGATCCCCTTTGACTTCCAGGCGTAAGCGCATCCTGATCGCGGACGACCACGGCTTGATTTTGACCGGGGTCGCAAAGCTGCTTGAACTGCAATACGATGTGGTTGGACAGACAAGCAATGGGCGCGATCTGGTCGCGCAAGCAAAGCAACTCAAGCCTGATCTGGTCGTTCTCGACATTGCGATGCCCGAACTGAACGGCATTGAGGCAGCCCGTCAACTGATCGAGCAAAACCTGGCAATCCACGTTATTTTTCTCACGCAGCAGCTTGAAGGCAGCTTCCTGGAACTTGCGTTTCTCGCAGGCGCTCATGGCTTCGTGGCGAAACAAGCCTCCTCCACCGAGCTTCTGGATGCCTTGGAGACAGTGCTGAAGGGGAAGTACTATGTCACCTCTCTCGTTAGCGGAAAGCAGGCGGACCTTCTCAAGAGACGTGATCCGCGCGTGAACCCGGCAACTCTCTTTGGCAGCAAGCTCACCCCGCGCCAGCGGGAGGTGCTGCAGTTGATCGCAGAAGGAAAATCCGCGAAAGAGATTGGTTCAACCCTGAATATCTCGACAAAGACGGCGGAATTCCATCGTGGAGCCATCATGGATGAACTTGGTCTGCGCACCACTGCAGAGTTGACTCGCTATGCAATCTCTACAGGAGTGGTGGTGCTTTGAGCTGTTGCCAGCTCAACCTGGCTTGAATCATCCCCATAAGCGACGCTGAGTGGTTGGAACTGCACGTTTCGGGGTAGGTCTATCTACTCTCAGCGGTTTTCTGGCTCTATGTTCGCGATGCGATGCGACATTCGAAGACTTTGCCCGGCTTCTGAGTAAGTCTCGCGTCTCATTCGTATGGCATGGTTTGTAATTCTTCTCGCAATTGGCGCAGGCGCACTTGCGCCTCTGCAAGGTACCAACGCGGAACTGTTT
>CALMAP010000180.1:2885-5733 GCA_937859825.1 uncultured Terriglobus sp.
CTGGGTGTATCTCAGCGGTTTGGCAGCCATTCTTCTGATTCAGGCGTTTGCGCGACAGGCGTTGCCTCAGGCCGCCGCCGTGCAGGGTGCACCGTGGTGGGCTTATCTCGGTGGCACACTTTCCATCGTCACCACGCTGATCGCGCTCATGTTTGCGCAGAAGCTTGGCTCTGGCATGTTCACGGGGTTAAGCCTCACAGCGTCAGTCATCGTCAGCATCCTGCTCGACCAGATGGGATGGGTGGGCTTCAAGCAGCACACCGCGTCTCCCCTGCGCTTACTCGGTGGCGCCCTTATGGTGAGCGGCGTCTGGCTCATTTCTAAGTTCTAGAAACGCTCTCAAGAGGCGCTACATGCCCGACGAAGATCTTCTGACCTCGAGGGAAATTCTTACTGACATACCTCCCCGCCTGGATCGCCTGCCCTGGAGCCGTTGGCACCTAAGAATGGCCTTCGCTCTTGGCATCACGTTTCTGCTGGACGGTCTGGAGGGTGGTGTTGGCGGCTCGCTCGCTGGCGCACTTAAAGACCCGGCTGCTCTGCACTTTACCGACGCGCAGCTTGGTCTTGCCTCCACTGGCTATCTGTTCGGAACCGTATTGGGGGCCCTGGGCTTTGGCTACCTTGCGGATCGCTACGGCCGTAAGTCTCTGTTCACATGGACACTTGTCTTTTATGTATGTGCAACCGCTCTCACGGCATTCTCTTGGAGCCTGCCCACGTTCCTGATCTGCCGCATGATGACGGGCGCCGGGATCGGTGGTGAGTACACCGCCATCAACTCGGCCATTGATGAACTAATTCCGGCACGTGTACGAGGCCGTGTGAACCTGTTCATCGGCTCCAGCTTCTGGGTCGGCGTCATTCTCGGCTCGCTGGTAGCGGTCGGATTTCTGTCGGACAGGGTCTTCGGTCTGCGGCTTGGTTGGAGGTTTGCGTTTCTCTCCGGTCTCCCTATCGCCATGGTGGTGCTCTATCTGCGGCGGCATATTCCTGAGAGTCCACGCTGGCTGTTGACACACAGCCGGGACAGCGAAGCCGGACAGGTGATCGAAACGATCGAGCACGAGGTAGAGGCACAGTTGGGGCGGCTTGCTCAGGAAGAACGCACGGTCCGCCTGCAGCGACGCACCAAGGATCCGATAGAGAGCCTGAACGTCTTGTGGCAGCCACGTTACCGGGGGCGCGCGTTGCTTTGCATGGTTCTTGTCATGGCCCAGTCGTTCTTCTACAATTCTGTTTTCTTTTCGGCTGCTTTGATTTTGCTACGGTTCTATGGCCTCTCCGCTGCTCATGCTGGCGTGCTATACCTGCCGCTTGCAGTCACAAACTTCATCGGCCCGCTTGTGCTTGGTCGCCTGGTCGACACTGTCGGCCGGCGCACGATGATCGCGCTTAACTTTCTGCTCGCAGGTTCCGCGCTTATGGTCTCGAACCTGCTTTTCCTGAGAGGGGGGCTCAATATCGTTGGCCAGGTGGCTTGGTGGTCTGTGGCTTTTTTCTTTGCAGCCAACGCAGCCGGGTCGGCATACCTGACAACGAGTGAACTCTTTCCGCAGCAGATCCGTGCTACCGCGATCGCTGTCTTTTATGGCTTCGGTACGCTGTTCGCCGGCGTGCTTGGCCCTGCAGTATTCGGCGCTTTGCTGAATCGTGGCGATCGTTTGCCGATCTTCTGGGGATTTACGGCTTCAGCCGGAGCCATGCTTATCGCCGCACTCGTGCAGGCCATCTGGGGCGTCGCTGCCGAAGGCAAGTCCTTGGAAGATGTTGCTTGATGCTGCCAGGCACGCCATTGGAATGGGACGCCGAGCCGCAGTCGGACCGGACCCCGTGTGTGGGAACATTTCGTTTTTGCAGTAGGTCCATTCCTCTGCTGCGGCTGTCGTCCTCCATCGAAAGTTCCCGTGTCGTCAATCTGTTCGATAGCGGAGGACCGCCTTGTGGTATCCCTGATGAGGCATTGCGGCCTGTCTATGCAGCAGGGAACGCCTGGGTAATCTGGTCGAAAACGCGCAATAGATTTCCTCCCCAGAACTTGCGGATTCGCTGCTCAGAGTAACCGCGACGCAGCATGCACTCCGTAATCATCGGCAGATCGCGCACGTCTCGCATGCCTCGTGCAAGTGTAGGGCCGCCGTCAAAGTCGCTCCCGAGCGCAACGTGGTCTTCCCCCACCAGGCGGATCACGCGATCTACGACATCGACCCACGTTTCGACACTCATCTGCACGTTCTGCGGCACCGTGGCGCCAAGCATCGGAAAGCCCGTCGCGACCAACTCATCCACCTCATAGATCGTTTTGCCTTGCACGCGTATGGGAAGGTCCGTCGTGTCCCAGAACGTTTTGCGGCGGTGCTCAGTGATCCATGCGTACTCCTTCGGGTAGCTGAATTCGCTGCCGATCTGGATTCCGATGACTCCACCCTTTGCAGCCAGTTTTTCGAGCAACGCATTAGGCATGTTTCTTGGAATGTTGTTGACGCGGCGCAGGCCATGGTGCGTTGCGACCACGGGGTGCTCGCTGCACGCGATCGCCTGCTCCAGGGTCGTGTCGGCGGAGTGCGATACGTTTATTACCATGCCGAGACGGTTCATCTCGCGAACAAGTCTTCGACCAGCGTCTGTTAACCCACCAAACTGTGCCGGCGAACAACAGGCATCCGCATAGTGCTGGTTCCAATTGTGAGCGGAAAGCTGCGCCGAACGCAGGCCTCGCGCGTGGAACTCATGCAGTACGCCCAGGTCGCCATCCAGGTCGTAGCTCCCTTCGATATCCAGCACCGCGGCCATCTTGTTTGCCGCGAGTGCTGCTCGTACTTCTCTCGCGTTACATACGAGCACGACC
>CALMAP010000181.1:0-2496 GCA_937859825.1 uncultured Terriglobus sp.
TCACTACTATTCTCTCACCCGGTCTGTAGCACGTCTGCACCTCTTTGTCCTGCTGCGTGCCTGGCATCGCGGCGCGTAGAATCGCCAATAATGATGCATGTCCCACTTGCAGCGATGTTGCTGGCTCAGGCGGTCCAGCCGGCAGCAGAGCACCACGGTTTCTGGTCCCATGTCGGCGGGTCGATTCACCACTTCGCGGATGCCATCATGCGTTTCCTGAAACCTTTCGGCGTTTGGGGGCTCGCTGGGCTGTCCCTCTTTGATTCGGCGCTGCTGCCGTTGCCGGTGCCCGTAGACGGCATCGTTGCCGGTTATGTTGCCGCAGACCGGTCGAAGTTTCTGCTCTATGCTTTCGCAGCGGCTCTGGCATCAGCCATTGGCAGCCTGTTGCCTTACTACGTGGGCCGCCTTGGCGGTGAGTTGTTCCTGCTGAAGAAGATCAATCGTCAACGTTATGAGCGGCTGCGCGACCGATTTGAGCGGCAGGAGTTTTTGGCCATCATGGTGCCTGCCATGGGCCCCCCACCCACGCCGATCAAGCTGTTCGAGTTCTCCGCCGGCGTGTTTGAAATGAAGGTTCTGCCTTTCCTGCTGGCGATGTTTACGGGCAAGTTTATCCAGTTCCTCTTCTTTGCCCTGATGACGTACTGGTACGGTCCCGCTGCGATCCACACGCTTGCGATCGGAGCGCGCAATCATGCCCGCGGCATCCTGACTGTGCTGGGCCTGATCACCCTGACCTTCGTGCTCTGGATCGTCCGCCGCATCTTTGATCGACGCCGGGGGGTGTCGCTACCCATTGAGGAAGAGGTTGTGGAAGCACCCACACACGGCAAGGTGATCGTGGAGGAGTAGCGGCATATACGTCTTAAACTTTCCTGTACTTAGAAATTCTCATTCCAATCTTCTGAGCGTATGATTCCTTTTCCGCCAGAAAGCGACTGCCTTCCGTCGCGTGCGAGATCGATCTTTAACAAGGAGCTCACCGTGCGTTCCATTGGAATACTCCTCTCCACAACTTTCCTGCTTACGCTTGCGACAGCCGGATGCAGTCGCCACTCCAAATCTGAAAAATACTTTCTTATCGCAGGCAATACTGCTGTTCCATACTGGAAGACTGCGGCAGCAGGTTTCCAGCAGGCAGCCGCGGATTACAACGTAAGTGCGGTCATCGATGGCTCTGAAGGCGAGAACGCTGCCGCCGAAGCCGACGCGTTCTCAAAGGCCGCTGCGACCAAGCCGGCCGGTATTCTGCTTTCGGTTGTGGATGCCCAGCGCATGTGCCGCTGGTCGACAAAGCAATGGCCGCGGGCGTGCCGGTCATCACCATCGACTCGGACGTTCCGCAGAGTTCCCGGCTGTTCTTTATCGGCACCAATAACTATCAGGCTGGTCATCTTGGCGCGGAGGCACTCCTCAAGGTGCTGAAGGGGAAAGGCAATGTAGTTTTCTATACCTTTCCGGCGCAACCTAATCTGGCAGAGCGCCTGAAGGGATACATGGATACGCTTGCGGAACACCAAGGCATCAAAGTCGTGGATGTGTACGACATCAAAGGCGATGCCGGTGCCGCATTCGACAAGACCCGGGAGTACCTGACACGCACCGGGAATGACAAGATCGACGCATTTGTTTCGCTGGACTCGGTCTCAGGCAAAGATGTCGCGGATGCACTGAACCGACAGCATGTCTCAGATCGGGCGATCATTGCCATGGATGTAAGTCAGGACGTACTCAACCTGATCAAATCGGGTGCCATCCAGGCTACGATCTCGCAGAAGCCGTACACGATGGGCTATGTAGGACTGAAGGAGCTTGCCCAGATTCACGAAGACGAACTAAAAGGACTCACCGGGCACTACGAAACGAACACGATGGCAAAGTTTCCTTCCTTCATCGATACGGGAGCGGCGCTGGTCGACAAAGACAATGTGGACACCTACATTCAGACCGCGCTGAAAACATCCGCGCAGTAATTCTCCTCGAATCCATTCACGAAGAAGGGAGAGCGGTGGCTCTCCCCTTCTTCGTGGATCGCAAACATCCGGTTAGATATCGAGGTTCTTCACGTCCAGGGCGTTCTCTTCGATGAACCGGCGGCGGGCTTCCACGTCTTCGCCCATCAGGGTGGTGAAGATTTCTTCGGTGGCCGCGATGTCCTCGAGCCGGACCTGCAGGAGCGTGCGACGTTCGGGGTCCATCGTGGTCTCCCAGAGCTGTTCGGCGGTCATCTCGCCAAGGCCCTTGTAGCGTTGCACCTGGTACTCCTTTTTGCCCTGCTCGATGACATATTCAAAGAGCTCGCGCGCGGTGTGCTTCTCGACGGGGTCCTGGCCGGCCTTGCTGTTGCGCTTGGCACCTTTGACTTCGGTTGCGGTACCGGGGGCGGCAGCGACCACGTCGATCACACCGTCCGTCTCGGCTGCTTCCTCGGCCTCGTCCGCTGCGGCGATTTCGGCCTTGCTGCCGGTCTTCTGCACGTATTCAATCTTGAAG
>CALMAP010000181.1:2506-4748 GCA_937859825.1 uncultured Terriglobus sp.
CGCGTACTTGCCGAGCATCAGCCGCATCTCCGGCGAGTTCACCGAGGCATAGTCAACGCGCCGCACCGCGCCCTGCGCGTCGGTGTAGTCCAACGACCAGGTGCCGTGCTCCTCGTCGCGCACGGGCTCGCCCACGTGCTTGAACTGGAACTCCTTTGCCATTGCCTGCAGCTTCTCCTGCATTTGCAGGAGCTTTGCGGTGTCCTCGAAGTCCGCGCGGTGCGCCGGGTCCTTGCCCTCATGAGCAAAGAGCGCCGCAATGGCGGAGGTCACGCGGTCATTGCGGAAGCGCTTGTCTGCCTTGTCATAGAAGCCGAGGTACTCATTGAGCTGGCCCATGAACTTGGTGAGCTCGCCACCCTCAAGCACGGTGGACTCGTTGCCGTAGCGCACGATCATGCCGTCTGCCGCGCGCTTCACCATCACCTTTACAAACTCGCGGTCGTCTTTGACGTACTGCTCGAACTTGCCCTTCTTGATCTTGTAGAGTGGCGGCTGCGCGATGTAAACGTGGCCGCGCATGATGAGCTGCGTCATGTGGCGAAAGAAAAAGGTGAGCAGAAGTGTACGGATGTGCGATCCGTCCACATCGGCGTCCGTCATCAGGATCAGCTTGCCGTAGCGCAGCTTTTCCAGGGTAAAGTCGTCCTTGCCGATGCCGGTGCCCAGCGCCGTGATCATGGCGCGGATTTCTTCATGACCCAGCATCTTGTCGTAGCGGGCCTTCTCCACGTTCAGAATCTTGCCCTTGAGCGGCAGAATGGCCTGAAAGCGGCGGTCGCGGCCCTGCTTGGCGGTGCCGCCTGCCGATTCACCCTCGACCAGATACAGTTCGCAGCGGTCGGGCTGGCGTTCGGAGCAGTCGGCCAGCTTGCCGGGCAGGCCGCCGCCATCCAGCGCGCCCTTGCGGCGGGTCAGGTCGCGAGCCTTGCGTGCGGCTTCGCGCGCGCGGGCCGCTTCGATCGCCTTGTTGATGATCTTCTTGGCCACCTGCGGGTTCTGCTCAAAGAAGGCACCCAGCCGCTCGTTGCCGAACTGCTGCACCTGGCCCGAGATATCGGAGTTCAGCTTCCCCTTGGTCTGCCCTTCGAACTGCGGCTGCGGCAGCTTCACGGAGACGACGGCAACCAGGCCCTCGCGAACATCGTCGCCGCTAAGCGACTCTTTCAGGTCCTTGAACAGGCCTAGCGACTGCCCCGCGGCATTGATGGTGCGGGTGAGAGAGGTGCGAAAGCCGGAAAGATGCGTGCCGCCGTCGACGGTATTGATGTTGTTTGCGAAGCTGAAGACCGTCTCGGAGTAGGCGTCGTTGTACTGCAGCGCGATCTCCATGACGAGCTGGCCTTTTTCGGCCTCCATGTAGATAGGTTTTTCGTGCAGGACGACCTTGCCCTTGTTCAGGTGGCGAATAAACTCCTCGATACCGCCCTTGTACTTGAAAGACTGAAACTTCGCCTCGCCGGTCTTTGCGTCGGACGAGCGCTCGGCCGTGAGCGTAATCTCGATGCCTTTGTTCAGAAAGGCAAGCTGGCGCAGGCGACCCGCGAGCGTGTCGTAGTTGTACTCGTGCACGCTGAAGATGCTCTTGTCCGGCAGAAAGTGAACCTTGGTGCCGCGCTTGGAACTGACGCCCACCTGACGCACTTCGCTGATTGGGTCACCCTTGGAGTAGTCCTGCTGGTAGGTGTGCCCGTCGCGCCAGATCTCCACGTCGAACTCTTCAGAAAGCGCATTGACGCAGCTCACACCCACGCCGTGCAAGCCGCCGGAGACCTTGTAGGTGCTGGCATCGAACTTGCCGCCGGCGTGCAGCTTGGTGAGCACCACCTGTACCGCGGGCATCTTCTCGCCGTTGCCCAGGTCCTTCATATCCACGGGAATGCCACGGCCATCGTCGATCACGGTAACGGAGTTGTCCACGTGGATGATGACGTCGATGCGGGTAGCGAAACCGGCAAGGGCCTCGTCGACGGAGTTGTCGACGACTTCGTAGACCAGGTGGTGCAGTCCCTGCTCGGTTGTCGAACCGATGTACATCGCCGGGCGCAGGCGCACTGCCTCCAGACCTTCCAGCACACGGATGTTGTCGCTGGTGTAGTTTTTGGAACCACCCTGCGTGCCATTGGCGAGGTTGCCGTCGGAGGGCATTTTGGCGTCAGGGGCGTTGCTCGGGTCGGTCTGTTGCAGGTCAAGCAGGGGCGTTTCAGTGGCCATCGTTCTCCTGTGGATTGCGGTGACGCGG
>CALMAP010000182.1 GCA_937859825.1 uncultured Terriglobus sp.
TTGCTGACGCGCTCAAGGGCATTCCCTCCGTCACGACGGAGATCCGGATGCCCAGTGACGATCTTTCGAACCGCGCGCCCGTGCTCCGCATCAAGTGGGACGCAGCCAAGGTCGGCATCACCGGCACGGAACTTGTCGAGAAGCTGGACAAAGGAACGCCGCGCATCCTGGTAGATGGTGGAACCGGCAAGCGGCCTGACATGATGCAGTCGTCGCTCGGCATCATGCCCTACATGTTGCAGCCCGGCGACTACAAGGTGGTCGCGGAGAACATCGCGCATCACCTGAAGAACCCTGGCGAGGCGCCGAAGGTTCCGAACTACGGCAGCACACTCGGCAAGCTGGACGGCTCCTGGAACGTTCAGATCAATTACACCCGGGGTGTAGGCCACCAGATGCTTGTACTCAAGCAGGACGGCGCGAATGTGACCGGCGAACAGAAGGGCGAGATCTACTCCGCGAAGATCAGCGGCAAGGTGGAAGGTGACCACGCCGCGCTGAACTCGAGCATGTACGGCAACGGTGGAGACATCTCGTTCCGTTTCAGCGGCGCCGTGTCCGGCAACAACTGGTCCGGCGATGTGAATATGGGCGAGTACGGCAAGGCCACGTTCACCGCCACGCGTGCATAACATCACCACAGTTAGCCGACATAACTGTCATTTCTTCACTGCGCGACGATAAGCTGTCGCTCCGGTCGGAATGACAGTGTGTTGGTGGCGTGAGCACCAGCCCTGGAGCAGAGGAGTGTTATGCAACTGCGTGTCCGCAAGGGTGCAATTGGTTTAGCTCTCTGCACTGCTCTCTCCATGTCAGGCAATGCGCTTGCGCAAAACGCCGTCGATCTGAAACCCACGCCGCAACAAACAGCATGGCAGGACCTGGAGTTCGGCGTCATCCTGCACTTCGGCACCAATACTTTTCTCGACCGTGAGTGGGGCGACGGCACCGCTGACCCCAAGGTCTTCAATCCCACGCAGTTCAACCCCGACCAGTGGATGAAGGCCATCAGGGCCTCCGGTGCGAAGTACGTGGTGATGGTGGCCAAGCACCACGATGGCTTCTGCCTCTGGCCTACAAAGCAGACCGCCTACAGCGTGAAGGCGAGTCCGTGGAAGGACGGCAAGGGTGACGTGGTCCGCGAGGTGGCGCTAGCGGCACGTGCGAACGGGCTGCAGTTCGGCGTCTACCTGTCACCTTGGGACCGTCACGAGCCGAAGTACAAAGACGCTGCCGCATACGACACGTATTACAACGCGGAACTGACGGAACTGGTGACGCGCTATGGCGATCTGGTCGAGTTTTGGCTGGACGGTGCGGGCAGCGAGGGGCACGTCTACAACTTTTTGAAGATCATCGAAACGTTGCGCACCTATCAACCAAACACGATTGTCTTTGCAGACACGGCCCTCTTCGAATATGGCGACGCACGCTGGGCAGGCGATGAGTCTGGCAAGATCGAGTACCAGAACTGGAACGTGATTGACCGGCATGGCTTCCTTCGCTGGAGGCCCGTCGAAGTTGATACGCCGCTGCGTAAGCTGCACTGGTTCTGGCACCCGAACGACGATGCGTCCGTGAAGAGCGTGCACGATCTTGTGGAGAGCTACGACAATGCCGTGGGTCACGGCGGCCAATGGATGCTCGGCGTCGCGCCGGATAATCGCGGTCTGCTGGCCGATGCGGATGCGAAGCGGCTGGAGGAGCTAGGCACGGCGCTGCGCGAGCGCTACGGCCACAACCTGTTCGCGAACCACCTGCCCACCGACGAGAACACGGCCCGTGCGCTCGACGGCGACACCGGCACCTTTTGGAGCGCCCCCGCGGGATCGCACTTCAGCACGCTCGAGGTGCGCACGCCCAAGCCCGTTACCTTCGACCACTCTTCGATCATGGAGTGGCTGGTGAACGGCCAGCAAGTGCAGCGCTACCGCATCGAGGCGTGGCAGAACGGCGCGTGGAAGACCCTGGTTGAGGGCCAGGCGATCGGTCACAAGAAGATTGACCGCTTTCCTGCCGCTACGGCAGACCGCGTGCGCCTCAACATCGTGACCAGCGTTAGAGAAGCTGCGATCCGAGAGTTCGGTCTGTATCGAACGAACGATTAGAGCAGTTGTCGATACAACACCTTGTACGCTTCAACGATTGTCGTCCTGAGCGGAGTGAAGCATCTGATGT
This sequence comes from uncultured Terriglobus sp., assembly GCA_937859825.1. Classification (GTDB taxonomy): domain Bacteria; phylum Acidobacteriota; class Terriglobia; order Terriglobales; family Acidobacteriaceae; genus Terriglobus. Next base: position 2,179 of record CALMAP010000182.1, read on the forward strand.
TTGCCTGTGCAGCCGTGACGCTCAAAGGAAAGCAGGTCCCTCCACTCCGCTACGCTTCGGGCGGATGACGCTTCAACAAACGTTCGACCTACATCGCAGGATTGTGCGACGTGAACTACTCCACTGGTTCGATGTCCACTTGAATCTTCAGCGTGTGCCCGCCGCCGCCAAGAATCAGTCCGCGCAACGGACTCACATCGGAGTAGTCGCGTCCCCAGGCCACGGTCACATGGCCGTCCGTGGGTGCGACGTTGTTCGTGGGGTCCATGTCTATCCATCCGCCATCGCGCGCGTAGGCGGAAACCCATGCGTGGGATGCGTCCGCGCCCACCAGACGGGGGCGGCCCGGAGGTGGGTAGGTACGCAGGTAGCCGCTGACATAGCGCGCCGCCGCACCGATGGAGCGCAGGCAGGCAATCTGCACATGGGCGAAGTCCTGGCAGACTCCGTGGCGCTTTTGAAAGACCTCCTCCGTGGGCGTGCGCACGTTGGTGGCGCTGCTGTCAAAGCGGAAGTCCGCATGGATGCGATGGGTCAGGTCCAGCAGCGCCTCGCGCATGGGCCGGCCGGGCAAGAACGACTGCCGGGCATACCCTGCAAAGTCAGGCCGTGTGCGCACGCGCGGCGACTCGAACTGAAACTGCATCGCTGCAACCGCATTGGAAGAGGTATCTTCCACCAGTCTCGCAGCCGAGTCTTCCCATGCGAGCCGCCCACGCGCGTCTTCGCTGTCGGCATCCGCGCCCACCAGCACCTCGCTCCGCGACTCCACCACCAGTTCCTTGTGCGGCTCTTCCACGTTGAAGAAGCACAGGGTGTTGCCGAAGTAGTCCAGCCGCTCCGTTACCAGCGAAGGCACAGGCGAGATCACAAGCGAATTTTTCAGTAACCGGTTGTGGGGAAGATCGCGCGGCTTCAGGCAGGCCACATGGTCGCCGGACGAGACAGGCGACGTGTACTTGTACGTGGTGCGGTGCCAGACTTTGTACAGCATGGGAAGCAGGTGCCTCTAGATGTTATGGCTCTGATGAGAGAAGCAGGTCCTTCGCTCCGCTCAGGATGACACATTCCCGGAGCGTCCGTCCTGCATCCTGGGTGGAGCGGGCTATGCGCTTGAAAAGCGGACTATGCGTTCTCCAGCGTGATGGGCATGGTGCGCGCGTGGCTGAAGTAATGGCTGGAAAGATTGTTCGACCACGATGGCAGCAGGCCTCCAAGATCGGCCAGGTAGCGATCGAGCCGCGCGAGGCCACTTCTGCCCTCCGTTTCACCGTACTGGATTGCCTGCAAATCGAAACCACGCAGCGTCTCAAGCGCGTTCTGCATCGCGAGCAGGTCTCCGGGCAGGTAGCGCGGCAGCTTCTCATAAAGCTCCGCAAGGTGGTCCAATTGGAAGTCCAGTGACCGCGGATTGCTGCCGTCGAGCAAAAGCATGTCCAGCACGGGAAGCGGCTGCAGCGTGTTGTAGTAGCGCGCGCGGTAGGTGATGGAACTGTCGGCCACTTCCAGCAGGAACTCCAGATAGGGCCAATCTTCCGGTGGCAGCGGACGTGTCAATTGGCGAAGCTGGCGCACGATGTACATCGCGCGTTCCAGCCGCCGCCCAATGCTCATGAACAGCCAGCCTGAGTTGCGGTTGATGTTCTCGCGTTCCATGCCGGAAAAGGCGGACAGCAGTTCCAGCCGCGAGGTAAGCTGCGATGCGAAATCCGGCAGGGGCGAGCGCGGGGGCAGCGGCCCGGCACCGCTGATGCGGTCTGAGCTTAGCTGGCCGATCAGCAGCATCATGTCGGTGGAGAGGCGTTCCCGCACGCTGCCCGCGATGCGCGCGATATCGTTCAGCGTGGCCGGCAGACTGTCCGGGCGCTTCGGATTGCCCATGACGGAGCGCAATTCTTTTTCCAGGGCCAGGAAGTTGAGTGGTCCGCGCCTGCGCTTTGGCAGCTTACTGTGGCGTGAGTTGATGCAGTGCTGCAGGCGGTAAAGGCTTCCGAGTTCCGGCGCTTCGGCGCGATAGACACGGGGCAGCATCGTTCGCAGAATGCGGGCCATGTTTTCCGCACGCTCCACGTACCGGCCGATCCAGAAGGTATTGTCGGCCACGCTGCTGGGCACCACGCGCGAGGCGCGCCGCAACTCGACCTGCGTGTTGGGCGCGGGCAGCATGCTGAAGGTGTCGACTGCGTGATCGGAGAGCACCCACGCATCTTTGCTGTGGCCGCCGCGCTGCATGGAAACAACCGAGCCGCTTGCCTCCGCGACACGGGCAAGGCCCCCGGGGATGACCTTCCACCCGTCTGCCGTGTGCAGCGCATATGTGCGCAGCACCACGCTGCGGCCTTGCAGCGCGCTGCCTTGCCATACCGGAACGGAGGAAAGCGTGACCTGCTCCTGCGCAACGTATTCGTGGGGCCGTGCCCGCATCGTTTCAATCAAAGCGATCTTCTGCTCCGCGTTCAGTTCCGCGCCGAAGACCGGCTCCATCTGCAGCGACGGGAAGGCAGGCTTCACCACCAGAATCGAGGTTGTCGATCACCCGGTCCAGCGCGGACGGCTGGCCGCACCACCACGTAGCCACCGACGGCAGCAGGAGTTCCTGCCCGAGCAGGTGGCGCGCCAGGCCGGGCAGGAACGGCATTACCGCCGCCGTTTCAACGAGGCCGCTGCCGAGCGCGTTCGCGACCTGCACATTCCGCGCGGCTATCGCCTCCACCAGGCCGGAGACGCCCAGCAGCGAATCGCCGCGCAGTTCTAGCGGATCGCAGAAGTTGTCGTCCACACGCCGCAGGATCACGTCCACCTGCTCCAGCCCCGCCACGGTCTTCAGGAAGACGCAGCGGTCGCGCACCGTGAGGTCGTGGCCTTCCACCAGGGTAAAGTTCAGGTACTTCGCCAAATAGGAGTGTTCAAAGTACGTCTCGTTGAAGCGGCCGGGCGTGAGCAGCACGATGCGCGGGTTTTCGCGCGGACTGAGGCTGGCGAGCGCGTCGCGCTGGGCTCGAAAGAACGATGCCAGCCGCAGCACGTTCGAGTTGCGAAACAGGTCCGGCAGAACATCTGAGACAATCAGCCGGTTTTCCAGCGCGTAGCCGCTGCCGGAAGGTGCCTGGGTGCGGTTCGCCAGCACCCACCAGCGCCCATTGGGTGACCGCGCCAGGTCTACGGCCATCATGTGCAGGTAGCCGTGGTCCGGCACGGCAACGCCCACCAGCGGACGAAGAAATGCCGGGTTCGCGTAGAGCAGCGCCGGAGGGAAATGCCCCTCTTTGATCAGGTGCTGATCGCGGTACAGGTCCTGCAGCAGACGGCTCAACAGTTCGGCCCGCTGTACCACGCCTGCCTCGATGGTGCGCCATTCTGCCGCTTCGATGAGAAACGGAACCAGATCGATCTGCCACGGCCGGTTCGCGCCCAGTGGGTCGCTGTAGACGTTGTAGGTGATGCCGTTTTCGCGAATGCGGTCTTCCGCGCGCGTCGTCCGGCGGTCCAGTTCCTCCGGCCCAAGCTGCTCCAGAGCATCCATCAGGGCGTGCCAGTGCGGCCGTGCCGTGCCGTTCTGGCGGGATTCCTCATAGGGGCCGCCGGCGCGTTGGGGCGACTGGTAGAGATCGGCGGTCATGCGACGATGGCGGAGTGCGCAGCAGCCTCCGCTTCGTTATGTACAGGAACCGGAAAGCGCATGTCCAGCGTCATGGGGTAGAGCGGGTTCACCGGCTCGGGCGGCATCGTGATGGAACCTGCGGGAGGTGTCTCGACCACAAGCCGTTGCCGTCTTCGCTGCCGCGCTTCTGTTGCGTCCTCAGGGAGAGCGTCGAAAAGGCTGCCGTCCGGCCTGGCGCTGTGCCATATGCAGCGCGCGACCGATCGGGAGCCCCGCAGATCGATCAGGTCAAAGGTGAGCGGCATGTGCACCGGAATGGTAGGGTGCTGCAGTGCTGCAAGCCTGCGGGCGCGGTAGCGCACACCGGCGATGAACTCTCCAGCCGTGCCGGTCGACGTGAGCGGCACCCTGCGGCCGTTGCAGAGCACGGCATACCTGGCCGCGTCATCTCCACCGGAGAGCCGCACCTGGATCCGCTCCAGCGAAGAGTCCACGCTGCGACCCGTGCCGCCTCCTGTAGCCTCTTCGGCGAGAACGTTCCAGGGTTCGAGGGCCTGCTGCAACTCCATGGCCGCGCCATGCGCCTGCAATAAAGCGACGGAAGGAAAGCGGAACCGAAAGTGCGCCTCGAACCATGCTGACTCAAAGGCGAACCCGGCCTGCCGCAGGTAGTCGAGCACCGCGCGGAAGTCTTCACGGACGAAGTGCGGCAGCATGAAGCGGTCATGCAGTGCCGTGTCCCAACGCACGAGGGTACCTGTGAATGGTCCTTTCCAGAACGCGGCCACGAGCGCACGAACGAGTAACCGCTGCAGCAGGTCCATGCGATGGTGTGGCGGCATCTCGAAGGCGCGCAGTTCCAGCAGGCCGATGCGCAGACCCTGCCCCTCCGGTGGCCACAGCTTGTCGATGCAGAACTCCGCGCGGTGCGCATTGCCGGTCACGTCCACCAGCAGATTGCGGAAGAGCCCATCCACGATCCACGGCGGGCAGTCGATCTCCGGAAGGTGGCGAAACGAAAGTTCCAGTTCATAGAGCGCGTCGGTACGTGCCTCGTCCACCCGAGGGTACTGGCTGGTGGGGCCCACGTACATGCCCGCGAACAGGTACGAAAGCGACGGATGGTTCTGCCAGAAGGCGAGCATGCTGCGCAGAATGCCGGGGCGGCGCAGCACCGGGCTGTCCTGCGGTGTGTGACCGCCCAGCGTGATGTGGCTGCCGCCGCCGGTGGCCAGGTAGCTGCCGTCCCATCCGAACTTGGCGGCACGCAGCCTGTGCCGCGCGGCCTCCTCCGCCAGAAGTTCGCTGGTGCTTTCGATCTCTGCCCAGGTACTGGCCGGAGGCAGGTTCACCTCGAGCACACCCGGATCGGGTGTGAGGCTGAAGAAGCGTATGCGCGGATCGGGGTTTGGAGGGTAGCCCTCGATCCACACAGGCTTGTTCCGATGTGCCGCGGTGTCCTCCACCGCTGCAATCAGATCGAGATAGTCCGGGAGCACGGGGATGAACGGCAGAAAAACATGCAGCCTACCTTCGCGAAGCTCCACGCAAAGCGCGGGCCGCACCAGCAGGGCTGTAGCTTCCGATGTTTCCGGCGTGGGTGCGAGCGGGTCGGCTTCGGGATCGCTGGAAAAGAGCTCAGGCCGCCGCGCGGGCCGGCCCGGCAACGCCACCAGGCCGTTCGCACCGATGTCGTAGCTCACGGTGTCTGGAACGACCCACGGCATCACCTCAACCGGCAGGCGATAGCCCACGGGTGAGTCGCCGGGCGAGAGCACGAAACGCTCGGGGCGTTCAAACCACAACTGGCTCGACCAGAATGTCCGATGGCCTGCCTGCCTTCGCCGCAGCGGCAGAACGTACCCGGCGGGTTGGCTCTCTTCCACGAACGGGTTCCACGCTGACAGAATATTGTCTGGACTCGCCCCAAGCCTGCGGCTCAACGCCTGCAGAAAGCCGAGCGCATCGGCATCCCCAAACCCGTACTGCCGGTCTTCCTGCGCGAACAGGTCGGCGTTCTCCCATATGGGAACGCCGTCCACGCGCGAGATGCAGTGAAACGCCCAGCGTGGCAGCGGTTCGCCCGGATACCACTTGCCCTGTCCCAGATGCAGCAGACCTCCAGGAGCCGTGCGAGCGCGGAGGGCCTGAATGAGCGACAGCCCTACCGCCCGCTTTTCGGGGCCGAGTGCCGCAAGGTTCCACTGCGGCGATTCGGCTTCGTCAACGCCCACGTAGGTGGGTTCGCCGCCCATCATCAGGCGTGCATCCCCTTCCTGCAGGACCACGTCTACCGAGCGGGCGAGGGCACGCACACGTTCCCACGCGTCTTCGGAATACGGTTCTGCCAGCACGTCGGTATTTGGGGCCAAGATGTCGGTGCTCGGAGCCAAGACGTCGCTGCTCGGAGC
>CALMAP010000183.1 GCA_937859825.1 uncultured Terriglobus sp.
GACTATCTACAGGCAGACAACCAGATGCGGACGTTCGCCAGCATGACCGGCGGCAAGGCCTATTTCCCAGTCTTCCAGGGAGCACTGCCCGACATCTTCAACGAAATCAACGCCTCCATCCGGAACCAATACGTGCTGTCTTACCGGCCGAGCAATACCGCGCAGGATGGTACCTATCGCAAAATCAAGGTGGAGCTGGTCGATAACGAAGGCATGCCGCTGCAGATGGTGGATGAAAAGAAGAAAAAGCTGAAGTACACCGTTACGTCGCGCGACGGATATCGCGCACGGAATGCGGTCGAGTAGCTGTGTTTCTCTGTCGCAAGGTCAACCTGCGCTACTCCTGTCCGTGATGCGGTCTACGACCAGGATTTGTTCCCGCTCCGACGCTGCGATGCCGATGAGGACGATCCCAAATGCAAGCACTGCCCCTTCGACGGTTGTAGACCAACGATGCCGCGCTTCGAAGTCGTCGCGCAGCGGTGAACCTGGAAGCAGGGCTTCGATCTGTCCACCTGCCAGCGAACGATCATGCTCCATGGGAGCGATGATGAAGCGGTTCGATGCGAAGGTGAGCACGATCATCAAAAACGCCAACGCAACCTGAAGGATAGGCCATCTTGCGTTTTGTCGAAGCAGACGAATGGCTATGATGGTCGCTACGCCGCACCATAGACCGGCGCTGTGCAGCAGCAGGAGGCAAGAGCCGATGAAGACGCTGAATTCCGGCGTCTTACCGAAGATGCGAAATGCGTTGGGAGCCACCACCGCGCCAAAAAAGAGAATGCTGCCAATCCAGAGGGTGAGGGCGAGTGAACGCATGGTTCGGGCAAAGGTCTGCATAAAGAAAGTTTAGATGGAACCGGAACGAAGCGGCACAGTTGCAAAATCCGACCTGGAAGCAGGCACCGCCGGTCTGCAGGTGCAGGCGCTGCTCACCTTTGCTGCGATCTTCGCGCATTCAGGAATGTGCCATCGGAAGGTGGCATTGTGTGTGGGTGCCAGCCATGCAAGCTGTGCTGCGACGCTGGCCGTGTCTGCGCTTGGCGGCGCATGCCTGGTGCTGGAGAACGACGTAGCGAAGTTGCAGGCAGCCGGCCGGCTCGGGGCTACGGACTTTACCGTGACCAGCCTGCCGGAAGCACTCAGGATTCTAAAGAACGAGGTGCGACAGGGAACGCCTGTGAGCGTAGGCGTCGCAGGTGAGCCGAAGATGCTGATTGGGGAGATGCTGCGGCGAGGTGTCCAGCCAGACCTGGTGTTTGGCGATGCCGATCACGACGTAATGTTGGGGCCGTTCGTGGACCTCGGCGCAGTGGCTCCACCGGCTACCCTTCCCTTGGAACTCCGGTGTGCCCGATTGGCAATCGATGTTGCTGAAAATCTCGCGGAGCGGAGGCAAAGAGACAGTGGCCTCGCAAAGGTCTTAGCCGAAAACGAACTGGAAGTGCCGCAGCCTGTCCGCACGGTGAACGCTCGGTGGCTGGCAGTGGCACCGCGTCTCTTTCCAAGGGACCGTCAGAGGGTGTATCTGGAATGGAGGACCGAAGAATGAATGGTGTTCGACTGGACAAATGGCTCTGGGCTGCGCGGTTCTTCAAGACTCGCACATTGGCTACCCGCGCCTGCGACCTGAACCGGGTTGAGGTGCAGGGAAGCCCGGCCAAGCCATCGAGAGAACTCCGGGTTGGCACGATGGTGCGTGTCCGGACGGAATCAAACGAGATTGAGCTCGAGGTGCTTGAACTGAGCGAAGTGCGCGGGCCCGCGTCGGCAGCGCAAGCTCTGTACCAAGAAACGGATGCAAGTAAGCGTCGGCGAACGGAACTTGCCGAACAGCGGCGATTGATGCCTTCGTTCCAGGTGCTGAATGAAGGCAAACCATCGAAGCGCGACCGCCGCAAATATGAGCAGGTAAGAAAGCGCGGCTAGAGCGGAAGGGTTGCAGCTAATTCTGCTGGCAGGCCCGGCGATATACGCGTGGTTTTTGCCATTCCTCATCCGTTGCGAACAGGACGCAGGTGCTGCCATTTCCGGTGTCTACACGCCAGGTCAGGTTGCCCTGCCGATAGACCTGAAACCTGCCCGAACCATTCGTCGCAACGCCTTCAGGGGCAGACGACGGAAGTGTGTCGGCAGCGTTGCTCTGCGGGGTAGCAGGTGAAGCGTCCACCCTGTCCTCGGGCTGATCCAAAGGCTTTCCGGCGGGTTCTTTTCTTGCTGTCTGCGGTGCCGCCGGCTCCGTTTGCGCGGGAACGGAACCGCCGCGCGCGTCGAGTAGAGTCACCTCGCCCGCGTTGTAGTGGTTGTAGTTCCGTTGACGCAGGTATGCCACCAGTGCGATGGCACAGGCGAAGACCACCAGAACTGCCAGGATCGTCCGCTTCGACATAACTACGACGTTAGCACTCGCGCGGGCAGATTGCGCCAGAAAGGCCTTTGGCGCGGCATTCCTCAGGTGTTCTCCGGCCACATTCGAGTAACATAATAGGGTGCAGAAGTACACCATTGTCGTCCCGTTCCACAACGAAGAAGAAAACGTCACCGCTCTTTACGACCGCCTGAAGGATGTAATGGAGCAGGTGGGCGAGAGCTTTGAAATCGTCTTTGTCGATGATGGCTCGCGCGACCGCACCTACCGGCTCTTGGAAGAGATTGCGGCCGTAGATAGTCGCGTCCTTGTGATCAAGCTGCGAAGAAATTTCGGACAGACCAGCGCGCTGGCTGCCGGATTCGACCATGCCAGCGGCGACTACGTTCTGGCGATGGATGGTGACCTGCAGCACGACCCTGCCGAGATCCCGCTGTTTCTGGCAAAACTGGAAGAGGGATTCGATGTTGTGAGTGGCTGGCGTGCGCAACGTGGTGACAACTTTGTGCTGCGACGCATTCCTTCCCGCGCGGCGAACTGGCTGATGGCCAAACTGAGCGGTGTGGACATTCACGACTTTGGAACGACTTTCAAAGCATACCGCCGTGAAGTTATTCAAAGCATTCCGCTTTACGGTCAGATGCACCGGTTTATCCCCGCGCTTGCATCCTGGTACGGTGCCTCAATCTGTGAAGTCCCGATTTCAAACCCGGCACGTTTGCACGGCAAGAGTCACTACGGGATCTCCCGCACCTTCCGCGTGTTTTTTGATCTGCTGACGATCCGCTTTCTGCTGAAGTATCTGACCCGTCCGCTGCACTTCTTCGGGAGCTTCGGTGCACTCAGCATGCTTGGCGGCAGCATGCTGTCGCTCTACCTGCTCATTTTGAAGATTTGGACGAAGGGCCATGTACTGTCCGCACACGGCCCCCTCTTTATCATTGCCGCAGTGATGCTGCTTGCAGGTATCCAGCTTATGGGTGTTGGCCTGCTTGGAGAACTGCAGGTAAGACACTTCCATTCCGGACCGAGCCGTACACCCTATGCGGTGGATAAGATTGTTCGTCTGCGTTCGCCTGAAGAACTGATGCGCTCCTGATCGAAGCGCATCAGCTTACGTGCACGACAGGCCTGTGGGCTGGATTTCGAATCGCGCGTCGAAGCACTTCCTGTGTGAGCGGTGCGGTGTCCCCTTCGCCAAGGAATAAAAATCGAAAGATGTTCGTTACAGGGCTCACTTTGGTCCAGCGGAAGTACACATGCGGCACGTTCCCTGTACGCTTTTCCAAATACACCAGCATGCCGGCAATGGAGTTTGCCACCACAGGGCTTTTCGCTGACAGGATCCGGTGCCTGCCCACAGTGCGACCGGTAACGCAGAGTGTTTCAGAGAAATCGGAAGCGTCGCCGCGATTGACCTCGAAGAAGATGAGACATTCGTGCTCGGACAGGTTGTGGTAAAGCCGCGTCTTGCGGTCGGATGTGTCCAGTTTCTCGATATCGTCGCCCGGCTCAGGGCCTCGCGCTACAAGGCGGATCACCTGATCGTCATCATCGCGGACGATTGCGTCTGCCGCTTCGTCCAGCTGGATTTCTGTGATGCGAAGCTCGACGGACCGGACCGCCCTGGAGAGCAAAGACACAGCCAGAATGCAGCCAATGAAAATGGAAGAAATCTTCAGACCTTCCGGACGCTCCGCTACATTCACCAGCGTCGTGTAGACAAATACCACGGTAATCGCCAGAAATGCGATGCGAAGGGCCTTGCTCTTCCAAACACTTAGCAGCACGGCAACCGCAGCGGATGTGATGAGCACGAGAACGCCGGTAGCGTAAGCGCCGCCCTGGGCATCCACGTCTGCCCGGAACAGCAGTGTGACCGTGGCTGCGATACCCATAAAAACGAGCACCAGCGGACGCGAAGCACGTGCCCACTCCGGGGCCATGCCGAACTTCGGCAAGTAACGGGGGATAAGATTCAGCAGGCCTGCCATCGCGGAGGCTCCAGCAAATCCAAGAATCAGGATAGTGCTGACGTCATAAGCCGTTCCGAGCGCATTGCCGAGCAGATGATGCGCAAGCCACGCCATGGCACGACCATTGGCGTCACCCCCTGGTTTGAATTCCTTCGCAGGAATGAGCACCGTGGTAACCACACTTGTCGCCATCAGGAATACGCTCATGACCGTTGCCGCTGTAACCAGCAGCAACCTGGCATTGTGGATACGTTCCTGTGTATCTTTCGCGCGAATGAGTGGCATGACAGCCACACCGGTCTCAAAGCCGGAGAGTCCAAGCGCGAGCCTTGGAAACAGGAGAACAGAAACGGCCAGCATCTTCCAGACGCTTTCATGCAGGTCGAGAAGTCCCAGCTTCCATGTCTGCAGTGTCTGTGGGTGTCGCACAATCTCTTCCAGCGCACGGGCGACCACAATGCCATTCAAGAGTAGATAAGCCCCAACCAGGATCGTTGCGATGCCAATGGCTTCTTTAAAGCCTTTCAGAAAAATTCCGGCAAGAACGGCCAGAATCAGCAGCGTGACGATGATCTGGTGGTCGATCCAGTGCGGCATGATGGGATTGCCGATCAGGTGGGCCGCCCCATCTGCCGCGGAAAGCGTCATGGTGATTACGAAGTCTGTGGTTGCGAAACCAAGCAGGACCAGAACGAAGATTTTGCCTCCCCATGCGGGGAAAAGTCGCTGCAGCATGGCGATGGAGCCCTGACCGTAAGGACTCTTCTGGCAAACGCGACGGTAGACCGGCAGTGCGGCAAAAAGCGTAACCAGCACCAGAATCAGCGTCGCCACAGGGGAAAGTGCGCCCGCGGCAAGAAAGGCGATACCAGGCTGATAACCAAGCGTGGAGAAGTAATCGACTCCGGTAAGGCACATGACCTTCCACCAGGCACTCTGTGCTTCGGGCTGCTCATGCGCGTCGTGTGCACTTGGAACCTGCAGGTCCGCCAGCAACCAGGAAGAAAAGCTCATAGAACCTTTCGGACACCCCGCGGGGTAGATAGGTTGGCTAAGTTTCCCGGCTGATTTCATCGTATGTTTGCAAGCGGGTAAAAAGCATGCGCTAGGCTCCTATCAGGCACCTGTCACTGTACGCATGGGAGTTCGAACGCTTGGCCGTAACAATTTTCTTGCTGGAAGACGATACCGATATTGCGCAACTTGTGCGAGTCAATCTGGAAGCTGCCGGTTTCGGCGTGCAGGTATTCGGCAGCGCACTTGACATACTGCCGCAGGCCGAAAAGGTTCCTCCCGGGCTGTTTCTGCTCGACATCATGGTTCCAGGGGGGGGCGGTCTGGATGGCTGCCGCCGGTTGCGGCAGAACCCGCGCCTGAGCACGATTCCAATCATTTTTCTCACGGCGCTTGCGGGCGAGGCTGACCGTGTTCAGGGGTTGGAACTGGGAGCCGACGATTACATCACAAAACCGTTCAGCCCGCGGGAGCTCGTGGCACGTGTAAAGGCCGTTCTGCGCCGCTTCGAGCGGCCGGACACTCCCGAGACGATCCGCTTTGGTG
>CALMAP010000184.1 GCA_937859825.1 uncultured Terriglobus sp.
TCTGCAGGATGTGTTTGCCTCGTGCCGGTATCTGCAGAACTGGCCTGCCTTCGAAGGCATGGAGCAGCGTGTTGTCCACTCGCTCGAACGCCGGGTGCGCGCCTGCCGCGCCGCGAAAGCTTTCCGCATCCTTCACGAACTGGGTGTCCTGCGTCAGCATCCGGTCAAGGTCAATTAGCGGCATTGCGTCGGTGTGCCGCAGCAGAAGGTAGGCGACCGGTGACTCTTCGCCGTAATCGAGTCCAAAGCAGCCCACGCCGGTGTAGCCAAGACGATGCAGCGCAGGCAGCATCACCTGGCCCAAGTAGTGGTCGCATCCCGCGGCCTGCGCGCGATGCAGGCGGTAGCGGCGCAAAAGATAGAACTCCCGCGCGGCGGCATTCTTGATCGTGGGCTGCTCTGCCTGGACAGCGCTCAACAAGGGGGTGCTCGCGGCCACCGCTACAGTTTTTAAAAATTCACGCCGTTTCATTCGGTTCCTGTCCTCGCCCGTGCAGTGTAGCCGAGAAAACACCGTATGCTGTGCTGTATGAAGAAGCTGTTCGCGTTTCTCCTGCTTTGCCTTACCGCCGCGCCTGCCAATGCCTGGGGACCACAAGGGCATAAGCTGGTGGCGCTGATCGCGATGGACCACCTGACGCCAGTCGCCCACAAGAATGTAAAGGCGCTGCTTGGCCCGGAGACGCTCGCGGATGTTGCATCGTGGCCGGATGCCTATCGCCCGAACGAAACGCAGACTTCTCCTTGGCACTACGTCGACATCCCAGCAGCCGCCAGCGCCTACAGCCGCGACCGCGACTGCCCCACGCAGCCGAACGTGAAGGCCGGTTCCAATAGCGACAAATGGCGCGACTGCGTGGTGGACCGCATACTTTTTTTCGAGAGCCGCGTCGCCAATCCAACACTGGACTACGCAGACCGCGCGGTCTCGCTAAAGTACCTTGTGCACCTGATCGGAGATCTTCACCAGCCTTTTCACGCGTATGGTCCGGAGAAGGGCGGAAATGGCATCGCCGTGGTCGAGTTCGGCTCAGAGACGTGCGGAAAGTACCCCTGCAACCTGCACTCTGTCTGGGACAGCGGCTTGATTCTGCACCGCCAGCTTTCCGATGCGCAGTACCTCGCGATGCTTGAGAAGAACATTCGGCAAAACTCACCAGCGGTCACACCGGATGACCCTGCTGCGTGGGCAGCCGCGTCCAAAGCTCTGGCCATGGTAGCCCTCGTTCCAAATCACGGCACTATCGATCAGGCGTATTTCGACCGGGAGATTCCGGTCGTTGATCAACAACTGGAAGTGGCTGGACTGCGGCTGGCTGCGGTGTTGAACCGGCTCTTCAGCACATCGCCTGTGAAGTTTAAGCCCGCCGCTGCGGACTCGAAACAATTCTGAGTCCCTGTCTTATGCTGCATCCATCGATGAAAGTCAGCCTTATGCATCTAAATTCCGCATGAACGAAGAAGTGACGGCATCTACGGAAACCGAAATTTTGGCTAATTGTGATCGGCTATGGTGGAACCATCCTGATCTGTCTGCTGCTGGGATTTCTCTCCGTCCGGTCCGGCCATCCCGTGATGCACACACAGCAACAGCCGAAAGACAATCTGGGTATGATCTCGCTCCCGCTGTCCGGCAAAGAAGTCGCATGAGGGCATTCAGAGCGGACGTCTCCAAATTTTCCGCATTGCTGCTGACGTTGCCGTTCCTTGCTTTCCTGAACGGCTGTGTCGTCGTTGGATATTCCAGCCAGGGCGGACCTTTCTTCTGGCCTGGAGGTATCGGTCTTGGACTTATGCTTCTGCTAGGCCTGCTATGGATGCTGTTGCGACACCGTTAGATTGCTGCTGTCCTATCCGCAAGCAGGCTTAACAATCCCGCCTCATCCAGCACGGCAATGTTCAGTTCACGGGCCTTCTCCAGCTTGCTTCCTGCCTCATCGCCGGCCACCACATAGCTCGTCTTCTTGGAGACAGTTCCACTGACCTTGCCGCCTGCGTTCTCAATCTTCTGCTTTGCCTCGTCGCGTGTAAGAGTGGGCAGCGTACCGGGTAGCAC
>CALMAP010000185.1 GCA_937859825.1 uncultured Terriglobus sp.
ACTGGAAGACCGATGGCAGCGGTACCGCGGCGGCCACGCTGACGAGTGGCCGCCTGCATGTGAGCGTGCAGGCGGAAAGCAAGCCCACCCCGCCATCCGGCCCGCTTACCGGTATTGCCGCGACTCACGCCGACATCAGCAAGTTCTTCAACGGCTACGCACCCTACGTGGGCCTTTCCATCGAAACCGCGGATGGCAGGCCGCTGGTAAAGCTGAACGGCTGGTCACAGTCGCCGCCCAACAACAAGGACGCGAACGCCGGCGTACTGCACGACCGCCGCCTGACAGACCATCCCTTCTTCCAGGTAGGCGCGCGCTTCGCCTCTCCTGCGGACGAGCACTATTACGGTCTGGGTCAGAACCAGCAGGGATTTCTCGACCTGCGCGGCCACTCCCTCACCTGCGCGCACGACTACGACGCCGCGGCCGGCCAGAGCGTGTGCGTGCCCTTCGTGGTCACCAACAAAGGCTATGGCATCCTGTGGGACAATCCCTCGCGCACCCGCGTGGACTTCGGCTTCAACGATGAAACACGCTGGACGAGCGAGGTGGGCCAGCGGGTAAGTTTCTTCATTATCGCGGGCAGCACCACGGATGAGATTTATCAAGGCTTCCGCCTGCTCACGGGCGACACGCCCATGCTGCCGAAGTCGGCCTATGGCTACATTCAGTGCAAGCAGAGGTACGTGTCCCAAGTGGAGTTAATGGAGGTGGCCGAGGGCTACCGCAAGCGTCACCTGCCCATCGACACGCTGGTGATCGACTGGTTCCACTACACCAAGATGGGCCAGATGGACATGGACCCGGCGCGCTGGCCCGATCCTGTCGCGATGAATAAGACGCTTCACGCCATGCATTACAAGACCATGATCAGCGTGTGGCCGCGCTTCGTTCCCGAAGACCGCTACTACAGCACCGTCCTGAAAAACGACTGGTTCGAGAAGCTGGCGGACGGCACGCCGACCAATGGTGAGCCCTTCGACCACGCGGGTTCCGACATCGACACCACCAATCCGGAGGCGGCAAAGTTCTTCTGGCAACTCATCCGCGAAAACTACGTGAGCAAGGGCTTCGACAGCTTCTGGGCAGACGAAACGGAGCCCGATCTGCCGCCCAACGGCAGCTACTTCCACGTGGGTCCGGGCACGGAGTTCTTCAACGTCTATCCGCTCTTCCACACGGCGGCCATTTACAACGGCTTCCGCAAAGACCTGCCCGGCACGCGCGCGCTCATCCTCTCGCGTGACGCTTACCTTGGCGCGCAGCACAACGGCGCGATCTTCTGGTCCAGCGACATCAAGCCGAACTGGGACACGCTGAAGCGGCAGGTGCCCACCGGCCTGAACTTCGTCGCCAGCGGCATGCCGTACTGGTCCACGGACATTGGCGGATGGGACTACCTGCCGGCCGTCCACAAGCCCGCGCATCCGCCGCTGCTCGACCCGAGCGACGCGCGCGACAATGTGGGCGGCTATGACGACTACCCCGAGCTCTATACGCGCTGGTTCGAGTACGCCGCCTTTCAACCGAACTTCCGCGCGCACGGTAGCCGCCTGCACAACGAGGTCTGGAGCTACGGCAGGCAGGCCGAACCGATCCTGGAAAAGTACCTGCGCCTGCGCTATGAGCTGATGCCGTACACCTACTCCGTGGCCCATGCCACGCACGAGACTGGTGCCCCGTTCATGCGCGCTCTGTGGATGGACTTCGGCAGCGACCCACGCGTGGCCGACCTGCGTGACGAATACATGTTCGGGCCCGCCCTGCTGATCGCGCCCGTAACGGAACAGGGTCAGACAAGCCGCGAAGTCTACCTGCCCGCTGGCACCGACTGGTACAACTTCTGGACGAACGAGAAGCTTGCCGGTGGTCAGACCATTACCGCCCAGGCGCCGATCGACACGCTACCCATCTTCGTGCGCGCCGGATCGATCCTGCCGATGGGCTCCATGGTTGAAAGTACGGATGAGGTGCAAACCATCACCCGCCTGCGCATTTATCCGGGCCGCGATGCACGTTTCACCCTCTATAACGACGACGGCCACACCTATTCCTATGAGCATGGAGATTCACAGACGACGGACCTGAACTGGGATGACTCCCAGCGCAGGTTCACGCACACGGGCGATGCCTCGTGGAAGATCCCGGAGAACCAGGTTGTTCAGGTAGTGCAGGCACGGTAGAGCGGTCTTCCGCCGGTGACGTGACATCCTGAGGTCCTTCGCTCAGGATGACACGGTGCGATGCTGCGCTCACTCAAAGTGCAAAGCCTAATTCATCCAGCTCGTATCGTTCGGATTCTTGGATTTGCGGCGCTCATCCTCGGGCGAAATGTAGCGGCCTTCATTGTCGAAGTGCACCTCGCGGTCCTGCTTGCGCATGTACACCTCAAACTTGCGGGCAGCGCGACGTCGCTTCCAGCGGTAGTAGTCGTTCCGAATACCGAAGTAGCGTTCCGTAAGGTTCATGGCGTAACCCTGTCGGGCTGCGTAGCGCACGTAGAGAAATCCACACAGGCCGCTGCAAAGTGCAACCGTAGCTCCCAGCGGATCGCGTCCGAGGATCAGGAAGGCAAGGTCAAGCAGGGTGTAGATCGCTATCAGGTACTTGACCTTCATGCGCAGCACGAAGAAGAACAGGATCTCCACCTCGGCGTATAGGGTGCCAAAAGCGACCAGCACTCCGAATAGGGCGGCGGGTATGCCTGTAGTGGCCGATAGCGGCTGCAGGCCGAATAAGGCGACACGGCCACCGGTAAAGAGCGGCAGCCCGGCCAGCAGCGTCGCGAGCAGGCTGCCACCGATGGCGGAAAGATAGAAGAGTCCGTTGAACCAGCGGCTGCCGCGCAACTCCTCAAGCATGGCACCCGTATACCAAAGAAAGATCAGGTTCAACGCAGTGGAAAGGAGGTCGGTGTTGATAAAGGAGTAGCTCAGCAACTGCCACACCCAGCCGCTAAGAACGTGCGCCGGTATCAACTCAAAGAGATTGAGCAGGCGAAGAAGTAAGGCACTGGCAACGAAGCGCAGAATGGCAAGTGCAAAGAAGACACCGACATTAATCAGGACAAGACGGCGCACGGCACCGCGGAACGGTGGCAAGGTCAACGTGGTCGGCATGGTGCTCCGCATCTTCCTAATCGTACCTGCACACGTTTGCAGTAGAGGGAAGCGGATTAAACAAACAACCCGTCGCGTGCCTCGCGCGTCTTCAACAAAAGCGCCGGGCCAGCCAGCTGTCTGTACGGATGCGCCCTTGTCAGGCCTTGAAAAGAAGTCAGGCCATAGAAGCGAACGAACCGTTGAAGAGGATGAAAGTCATGGCTGCAACCTGCCCGGAATGCGACAACCTGCTCGACATTGACGAAGATGAGGTAGAGGAAGGCGAGACCGTTACCTGTGATGAGTGCGGGACGGAGCTGGAAATCATCGCGACAGAGCCTCTTCAACTTGCCGTTGTCGATGCAGACGTGTACGACGACGAGGACGATTCGGTGCGTCATGATAGTGACGACGAGGACGAGGATTAACGATCAGCTTGCTGTTCCAGAACAGTACATGGCGCGACAACTATAGAAAATCCGCGTCTAATCAGGTACGAGGTCGCGGCATGGTGCCGCGTATACTGCCAATTATGAGCACCCACACACCTTTCGGCTTTTCAGCAGCGCGCTTCCTGCGGAAGTTCGCGCTGATACCGGCCCTTCTTCTTATCCCGGCTGCAACGGTACTGCTTGTATTGCCAGCCAAAGCCCAGAAGGCCGCGGCACGCACCGTGGACGGCACTGTCAGCAATGGCGGCTCTCCTGTAAAAGGCGCGGTCGTGCATCTGAAGGATACTCGGTCGCTCGCTCAAAAGAGCTACATCACCGCGGAAGACGGTGCGTATCGCTTTGCGCAACTTTCCGGCAGCACTGATTATGAGGTGTGGGCCGAGATCGATGGCAAGAAGAGTTCGGTGAAGAGCATCAGCTCCTTCGATACGAAAAACTCTTTCACCATCGCGCTTAAGATGGATTAAAAGTCTGGACACGATAAAAAGCCCTGCGTGAGCAGGGCTTTTCTATTGAACTATTGCCAGCTACTTAGGCAGCAGCAGCCTCAACCGAGACGAAGCGACCGTGATTGCCGCGATCGGTGAAGATCACGCGACCGCCGACCTTCGCAAAAAGGGTATCGTCCTTGCCACGACCAACGTTCAGGCCAGGCTTCAGCGGGGTCCCGCGCTGACGAACGAGAATGGAGCCGCCAGTTACTGTTTCACCGGCAAACCGCTTTACGCCGAGCCGTTGTGCATTGGAATCGCGGCCGTTGGATGAACTTCCGCCGCCTTTTTTATGTGCCATCTGTCTTTCACCTTCTCAGCAGCCGTTCAGGCGTTCGCCGAGCCTTGAAATGTTGCCTCTTCGCGAGAGGCGGGCCTTACCTGGTTTAAGCCTTCGCTTCGGCCTTAAAGCTCTTGCCGTTGACCAGAATCTCGTTGATGCGGACTTCCACAAAATTCTGGCGATGTCCCTGCAGCTTCTTGTACTGCTTCTTGCGTTTGTAATGAAAGACCAGGATCTTCTCACCACGGCCTTCGCCAACGACTTCGGCGAGTACCTTTGCGCCGCCGAGCTCCTGCTCGAACGAACCAGCTTCGCCGCTCACCGCGACAACATCCAAAAACTCGATCGCACCATTCTCATGGTCCAGCGTTTCGACGCGCAGAGTTTCACCAGGAGCAACCCGGTACTGCTTTCCACCGGTACGAATGACAGCGTACATTCCAACCTCCGCGCACGGACAGGGCCACTGCGCATAACAATTCATCTCAAATGAAGGGCGGCGAGCGGAAGCCTCCTGCTCTCAGCGCATCCCGGGGCAAACAGTCGTGCAGCACGGAAGGCGGACTTCGCCAAACCTGACAAGAATATCGGGAAACGTCTGGTCAGGTCAAGTGAACCAGGAGAACCACCGATGCAGGCGAGGATGTCTGTAACCTCGCCTGAGGATGTCCGGCTACTTGCCTTCTTCCGGGCTGAAGTTCAGGGAAGCGGAGTTAATGCAGTACCGCAAACCGGTCGGTCGCGGTCCGTCCGGGAAAACATGCCCCAGATGCGAGCCGCAGGTGGCGCACACCACCTCGACCCGGCGCATGCCATAGCTTTTGTCTTCAATGGCTTCGATCGCCTCCGGAGACACTGGCGTGAAGAAACTGGGCCAGCCGGAGCCCGACTCGAACTTCGTCTCCGAGGTGAACAGTGGCGCATTGCAGGCGCCGCAGTGATAGATGCCGTCAGCGTGATTCTCATAGAGCGAACCCGTAAAGGCCCGTTCCGTGCCCTTCTCGCGCAGCACGTTGAACTGCTCGGGTGTAAGCAGTTCTTTCCACTCCGCTTCTGTCTTGTGGATTCTGCGCCGCTCCGTTGCAGGAGCATCCACGTTCAAACCCAATATTTCTGCCATAAATTCCTCTGGAGATTGGATGGTTTTCGGCAGGATTTGTTGCAAGGTTCAGATGGAACTCAGGCCTGCGGGTAACGGGCAATCGCCTCGATCTCGATGCGGGCACCGCGGGGCAGACCGACGACCTGCACGGTTGAGCGGGCAGGTGGAACTCCGACGCTGAAAGCCTTGCCGTAGATGGCGTTCACCGTGGCAAAGTCAGCCATGTCCGCCAGAAAAATGGTGGTCTTAATCACTTCGTCGAAGCCCAGCCCCGCAGCCTTCAGAAGGCCGCTCAGATTCTGCATCACCTGCTCAGTCTCCGGTTCGATGCCGCCTTCCACCAGGGCGCCAGTCATGGGGTTGAAGCCTACCTGGCCTGAGGTGAACAGCAGATCCCCTGAGCGGACCGCAGGCGTGTAGGGGCCGATGGCAGCGGGAGCGTTCTCGGCGACGACGGGCATTTTGGTATTCGACATAGGTCGATACTACCGTTCGACCTGTTCCGGCAGGGCAGAAAGCAGCCGTCTCCTCTGGTACACTTAGCGAGTTGGCCTCGCGCGCTTTCTACCGGCACGCACCCACCGGTCAGCACGCAAGCAACAGATGTCGGGGAGTGGCTCAGCCTGGTAGAGCACCTGGTTCGGGACCAGGGGGTCGGAGGTTCGAATCCTCTCTCCCCGACCACTTCTTTCCGCTACCTTCCGTAAGTTCCGAAGCGATACCCAATCCCAAAATTCAGCACGGGAACGAAGCGCGCGTAGTCATTCAGGTCTTTGTTGATCCGGTTCTTGACGGTATTGATCTGGTCCTGAAAATCCGGGTCGTCCTGTACCCGAAAGCAGCCTGTGGCATCGCAGGTTGACCCTTGTAATTGAATCTGGAGGGTAGGTGAGCCTGTGTAGAAGGCGCCGATCTCTACCGGAAATGTGAACCGGCCGTACCCGCGTGTGAAGTTGTTGAAGCCGACCGTCAACCCAGGAGCGGTGTGCCGGAAATCGACGCGGCCATATCCGCGTACCGGGTCTGTCGGGGAACTGATGAAGCTGCCATCTTCAAAATCGAACTCTTTGCCGCCCTGAAACTGCACTGAGGCAACGCCGTGGGAGTAGTTTCCCAGCACGAGCATGGGACTGACGCGGAAGTGACCAGCAAGAGGGTAGCAGTCCAACTGGACCTTGCCGTAGGCGATCTGCAGGTTTCCATCCACCGGAATAAAGGGGACGCTCTTATCGGTGGAGTCCTCCAGAAAGGTGTGACTGAAACGGAAGCCGCTGCCCCCCACGCGCAGGTCGAAGAAGCGGTTGATGGGGAACGCTAGATCGCCAGTGAGGCCGTTGGCACCGATGGAAAGCGCTCCGCCGATGTGTCCGTAGTTCGGATCACGCGGGATGCGGCCACGATTGCGTCCGCTGGCAGCGCGCTCGATCTGCTGGCCTGT